>JAKJGA010000108.1 GCA_022704645.1 Spirochaetota bacterium | reverse complement strand
ATTTCTGCAAAGCGGATTAGAATCATGCCGCGCTTGTCTTTTTCTTCGTCGGAATCATTTTTATACAGAAGTTCGCGGATGCAGTCCTTTGCTTTCAGTGTCAGCTCAATAATTTCTGATGTCAAAGCGAGCTCTCCTTTGCGTACAAGGTCGAACGTGCTTTCTATATCGTGAGTAAATGCAGAAATATCGTTAAAACCGAACATCCCCGCAGAACCCTTTATCGTATGCATCGAGCGGAATACGGAATTAATAAGTTCCGTATCATCGGGACGCTCTTCAAGCTCCATAAGCGGAAGCTCGATATTTTTCAGAAGATCAAGAGATTCTTCAATAAACAATTCGCTTTGAGCTTCAAATCCCATAATCCCCCCTCTGAAAAATCTGCTGATCTATTCCTATTTCAGAAAGACTTCCGGCAAATACATGTTCATCCGGAAGTTTCGTGATAATAAATGTTTTTCCGGCTGAAACCATTGTTCTTTTAAATGAAAGCAGAAGTTCTATAAACGACAGATCGATACCTTCGATATTGTGGAGATCCAGATAGCATGCGATATAGTCTCCCTGTGTGACCGATTTAAAAAAGTTATATGCCTTCGGTGCATATGAAATTGACAGTTCTCCGGAAGCTTCAACAAGAAGGGTTGTTCCCATTTTTTTAGCAGTCATCTTAGCCATGATCACCTAACCTATGAGCCTTTTTACGGCTGATATTATTTCTTCTGGAGGAAACGGTTTAACAACCCAAGCGGTTGCACCCGCGTCCTTTCCCTTTTGTTTCATGTCAGCCTGACTTTCGGTTGTCAGAATTATTATAGGTACCGTTTTCAAAGGAGCTTCACCGGCGCGGATAGTTTTAACAAGATCAATTCCGTTCATCTCCGGCATGTTAACGTCGGTTATCACAAGATTTGTAGCCGAACTGATTACGCTCATTGCTTCTTTTCCATTAGAAGCCTCTGTGACGGTATAACCGGCATTCTCAAGCACGTAACGCATCGACTGGCGGATAGCTCCTGAATCATCTACAAGCAAAACATTCTTTCCCATAGAAATCTCCTTATAAGTTACATGATGGAATATTTTCAAAAAACATAATTATGAAGAATTTATCCGTACTAAGTTACCCCGGCATTCACAAGCACATAGAAAATCATCGGGAAGAAAAGAATTTCAACCCGATGCAGTATTGTAGCAGTTAGAAATGATTAATTCAATAAAAATCTTGGAGGAAAAACGAAGGAATGAGTATAATATACATTATTTGTATATTTTTTGTTTATATTCCTGAATTAGAGCTAATATTTCTTCGCGTTTTTCTTTTACAATATATTTTCTGTCATTTGTTAAAAGAATAATCATATCAGGAGTTTCCTCCATTGTTTCGATATGATCTTCATTGAGCAAAAACTCTGTTCCATTAAGACGGTGAAGTACTATCATGCTCTCTCCCTCAGATATTTTAAATATTTTTCAAATCGAACATTGATTATATTTGTTCCCCTGCAGCCAGGTATAGAACATTCTATCAATGATAAATTGCTTTTGGAAAACAAATCCTCAAGCCAGTATTTTGCAGCTAAAAACTGGTTATGAGAATAAAAATCTCCCAGTGGTGTTTTCACAACAAACTGTCTGGCTCTTCTCACATAACTCATTGAAACAGAATCACAAGTCGCAAAACGTGAGTAATTCGACTCATCTTTCATCGAGCGGAAAGTACCTTTCATATAATATGAATCTTTATAAGCAAGATCATTTCCAATAAGCGCAAGAGACTTTATTCCGCAGCCCAATGCCAGTGAAACAGCCTGAGAAATAACTGTGCTTCCAGTCGAAACATACCCAAGACCGATTCCTGCTTTTGCCCAGAGACTTTCATATTCACCCTTCATCATCCAGTTGTAAAAACTCATTCGGCCTTTCCATCTGCGCAGATTGCAGTTTGACGAACATGAAAATGCAAGCAGATGCGAAGAAAAATCTGATACGCTAAAATAATCATTCGGTGATGTTTCGCATGTAATAACAAAATCGGGAACTATATAACGCTTCAAAAGCGGAAGATAGGACATGTCCGCACAAATAAGCATGACATCGCTGAAAGAAACAGCTTCACGGAGCAAATCCATTTCTCTGTCAATGGATGATCCGGCTCCTGCAATAATTACATCTTTTCCGCGCAGAATAGGAACGATATCACGAAGTCCGCCGAACTTATCTATCAAAGATTTATTTTTTACAACATTATTTTTGAAAAGATGAAAACGCTCATCGATAATGCCTTCATTAAGTTTCTTAAAAAGTTCGGCTCTTTCCATAAAAAAAGGGAAGCACAGGCTACCCTTTTGTAAAGACATTTTGTTTCTTTATAACTCTAAAGGCTTAATTTGTTCCGCTTTTTACGGCTTCTTTCTGTTTCTTGATATCATCAAGGATATTTGACTTATCCGGTTTGGTCTCCTGCATCTTGCTTTTTGCATCAGCCGAAGCTTCACCTGCAGAAGTTTTTGCTGATGATTTTGCCTCATCAACATTTGCTTTATCGCCTTCTTTCTGGTCAGTTACCGCCTGCTTGTCTTTTTCCTTCTGGTCAGTTACAGCCTTCTGAATTTCTTCTTTCTGTTCTTCATACTTCCGCTTAATCTCGGCTTTTTGATCTTCGTATTTTTTCTTTATATCGGACTCTATTTCTTTTATTTCTGAAAGAATCTTGAGCCGATTAATCTCATCAGCTTCGATCTGTTTTTTTACTATATCAGAATCGGAAGAAACAATAGCCTGTTCATTCTTTTCAAGAATAACTTCAGCGCCTTTTGAGTCAGATACAGAAATTTTACCGTCAAGACAGGAAACATTTGTCTTACCGTTTTCATCAGAAACAAAAAACTCAGTTCCGCGTACAGCTGCAACAGCGGTTTTTGTTTTAACAGTAAAACTGTCGTCCTTTGATAGTTTCTTTATGATCCGGTTGAATGTTTTTCCGTTCTCAACAATTATTGAAACAGTTTCTGAACCTGTTTTACCGTCGGCAATAAGAGAATCAAATGACACACGGCTGTCTCCCATAATTTTAACAGCATTTTCTCCGATATAAATATCGGTCATACTTTTTACGCCTTTTGTTATTATTACAGTACCCGAAAGAACCTGATCTCCGACTGAAGCTTTTCTTTCTCCGGAAGAATCTTTCAGCGAAACATCTCCGACTGTAAAATTAATAATTCCGCTGAGAGCTATCGTATATTTTTTTTCTTTTTTTGTACAATATGAAAACAGAATAACTGAACTCAAAGCCATAACTATAATCTTTTTCATTTTATCCCCTCTTTTAAAATATAATTATCATTAAATTAACTCAGTCAAGAAAGATTCAATTTAAACCGAATTGAACAATCAAACTGCTAATTTTTTTTATGATAGTTTTTAACGTAATTAATCCCGCTCAAAACATAATTTCTGTATTTTAATGCCGTTTCCGTTTTTTCGGAAGCGAGATTATTTTTCTCTTCCGGGTCGCTGAATAAATCATAAAGCTCTTCCCTGCCGTCTTTTATGCGGTAAATATATTTCCATTTTACATCACGAACCGCGACAAGATCATCTTTCCAAGAAGTGTGAACAAAAGCAAGTTTCTCTTTTCTCTTGGTGAAAATCGGAAAACCTTCACGGTGTTTATTATCCTTAATCCCGATAATATCAGTGATGGTCGGAAGAATATCAACATGACGCGTTATACCGTCAAAATAGTATCCGTTTTTAAATATATCTTTATTATAAATTATAAAAGGAACATGTATGTTTTCTTCATAAACGAAAAGAGGATGATTATAATTCTGCGGATGCTGATAAAAAGCCTCGCCGTGATCAGTAAGCATAAAGAACAATGTATCCTTCATGAGACCTTCTGATTCAAGTTTATCAATGAGTTCACCGAGAGCATAATCCGCATAGTGCAGAGAGTTAAGATAGTTTTCCCACATCCCGTCGCGATTAGTTCCCGAAGGATTATGCTCTGCAACTTTAAAAGAATCATCAGGAACCGCGTATGGATGATGAGGATTCATCGGCGACATGATTACAACAAAAGGTTCACTGCTTTCCTTCATAAAATCAACGGCAGGATCAATCATTGCCCGTTCATCGATAGCCCAGCCGACATGCTTTTTATTATACCGCTTATCCTTCGCGAGATCTCTTGCCGTAATAAAACGGTCAATTTTTCTGCTTTTAAGGTATTTCATCTGACCGGCATAACTTAAATCGCCTGTATGGACATAGCACGTTCTGTAACCATTATCTTTTAAAACTTCAGTAAGTGAATTAACCTGAATAGACGGATTTTTCTCAAAAACCATATCCTTACCTATTATAGGGTAAGCAGATGCTGTAATTGAAAAAAGAGCATTTGCAGATAATGGATAATTAGTCATGTGTTTGGCTGCTAAAAATCCGTTCTGCGCAAGACGTTCCATTACAGGCGTCATAGATTTTCCATTTGATCTTAATCCGTAATAACTGTATGCGGTCGATTCGAAAAGATATATAACTATATTATATTTTTTATTTTTCGGAATTATTTTCGATAAATCATATTCCTTATTGCTCTCAAGCGAATCCGTTTGAAATCCTGATGAAAAAACAACAGGCTCGACAGCAGCCGGAACGGGTTGAACCGCTGGTTTCTTAAAACATCTTAAAGCCAATGAAGAAAACGGACTCATCGAAAGCTCATAAACCGGAGCCTTTATTTTATATTTAGAAACAATTTCTTTTTCAGTCGGTGATGCAATAGCGACAGTAAGAATTAATGTCAGCAGATAAATCAATACTGACACAAAAAAATATTTGGTTTTTGCGTCAAGAGAAGATTTGGCTTCAGCAACCATGAGAAAAAGCGATGTAGCAAAAACGATAACGATAACTGCAGCAAATGAAATAACCGTTCCGGAAGTTATTTCAGCTGCAGCAGAATTAAGCATACCGCGCAGTCCCGTAAAATGCTCGCCGCCGATAAATGAAATCTGAAAAGAAGTTTCATATATTTTTAAAAACTGAAGTGCGAAAATATGATAAGCCGCAAACAGACAGACAAAAATGTCACATATAAATATAGGCATAAAACGAAGAGACTTCGGCAATGACACAATCAATAAAATTATTCCGAGAGCAAATGCCGCGGAAAAAACATCATCAGGAAACGACATCATGAAGAAATTCAGAAATCCGACAGCTGAAAAATCAGCATAAATAGAACCCGAAATAAAGTATGCCGAAATACGGTAGAATAGAATGACTCCCAGAATAAACACTGAGAAAAACAAGTGCTGGTATTCTATTCCGCGGTAATGTTCTGATATTTTCTCGTATATGCTTCTCATTGCCTGTTTCCTGAATTTGATTTGCAACCTGCGACAATTTCCCCGATCGGCTCTAATAGGCAAACATAAATTTAAAATTTTTATCTTTTAAAAGACCCAAATAGATTGTTGACAATTATCCGTATGATAAAAAATTATTCGAATATATTCTAAAAGGTGCGTCATGATAAAAATAAACGAAAACTATTCAAAACTCAAGGCAAGTTATCTCTTCTCCGATATCTCAAAACGTGTAAGCGCTTTTCAAGCGGGAAATCCCGATAAAGAAATCATCCGTCTCGGAATCGGTGATGTAACAAGAGCACTTCCTGAAGCAGTTGTTAAAGCATTTCATCAGGGAGTTGATGAAATGGCTGATGAAAAATCATTCAAAGGTTATGGTCCTGAGCAAGGTTACGAATTTCTGAGAAAAGCTATTGCCGAAAATGATTTTCAAAAACGCGGTGCAGACATAAAACCTAATGAAATATTCGTAAGCGACGGTTCCAAATGCGATACTGGAAACATCCAGGAACTTTTTGCAGACGACATTAAAATAGCGATTCCGGATCCTGTTTA
>JAKJGA010000107.1 GCA_022704645.1 Spirochaetota bacterium | reverse complement strand
TCTCCGGCTCTCCAGAAATTAAGTTTTATTTTTGATCCCGAGTTGAGATTACTGACTTCATTAAGGCTTTTGAGAACTTCAAATCTGGCTGTTCCCGGCAGTTTATCAATGAGTTTAACTATAAAGCTTGATTGATTTTCCGCAACAGCGTATAAGAGCGTTCCGGTTTCATTTTCATCGAAAGATTCAATCTGCTTACGCGGTTTTGATCCGTGATAAATTTTTTCATATGTTATCACAATGTCGCGGCAAATTGATTCGGTGTTATCATTATTCTGTTCCATTTCAGTTATATAATCGAAGAATGATGAAATTGATTTTTCAAAAAGTATTCTGTTTTTTAAAATTTCAGAAGGCTTTTTGAGTTTTAGTATTTCTGTGATTCCGCGTATTATTTTATATTGGAAAGAAGTTAATCCTATATGCTTGGCTTTAAAGAGAAGAAATTGATATTCGTGCTTTTTTAGATTTTCAAGATACTTGAGATATCTGAATAAAAAATAAATTCCGACGACAAGAAATATAAGTGAAAAGCCTATTATGAGTTCGGTGTTACCAGGCACACGCCATTTGAAGCCCAGAAAATTTACAACTGGTTCAATATCCATATTAACCTCTTTCCCGATGAATTATATCAGGGGTTGATAACTCTTTCAAGAAATATATTATGAGGTAAAATGAAACAAGCCGGCTTTCGCCGGCTTATATATTACTTAGCGTCTTTTTTTGTATCTTTGGAATCAGATTTTGCTTCAAGTACTTCAAGATTTTTTTCTATCTTGGCTTCGTCTTTGAGGTCGGAAATAAGTTTTGCTATATTTTTTTGAAACTTCTCACTCTTAAGAGCCTGTTTAATGTATTCTTCAGCATTTGTTACAGGAACGCCCTTAAATCTTGCCTGTTCTCTCATGTAAACTTCTTCAATTTCTTTTGGAGTTACTTCAAGGTCTTTTGCGAATTTTTTCTTAGCATAATAACCTAGCGCCATTGTCTCTACCTGTATTCTGACAATACCCTTGAGATCAGCATCATCCGTAATTTTATCGGCTTTTGCCTGATTGTAAACAATCTTCTGTTTGATCATTTCATCAAGGAAGTAACCTCTGTTTAGAAAAGGATTTCTTGCAATCTGCTGAGGATCTGCAGCGATTTTATCAACTTCTTCGTTAGTGTCCAAGTTATACATGTTTTTAATCTGAATGTAGTAGACTTCAGAAAAGTCTTTAACTGTTATTTCTTTTCCGTCAATTTTTACAAGAAAACCGTCTTTAGGATGTTTGCTGATGTCCGGATCGGATAAAGCAGTTATTGCTTCACTATTTTTTTCAATAGCTGCTTTGTCTTTAAGATCAGTAACGTATTTATTTGTTTCTTCAGATAGTTTTTTCTGAGTGAGCTGCTGCTTGATATAGCTTGATGCCTGTTCAAGAGTGGCACCTTTAAAAGCTGCTTTTTCAGTATTGAAGATATCTTCGATTTCTTTGTCTGATACCTGAATTTTGTCAAGGATCTTGATTTTTACCATGTACTGAGCAGTTGTACTTTCTTCAATTGACTGTACAAGTGATTTGAATTCGTCATCTGAAAGGACTTTTTCTTTTTCGGCTTTGAAATAAACTATTCTCTGTTTGATGACTTCGTCGAGAAAGAATGTTTTGTCAAGAAGAGGATTTTTCTGCTTTTCAACAGAATCTCCGGCAATTTTATCTACTTCTTCATTAGTTTTGAAGTTGTAATAAGTCTTGTTGTGAGCGTAATAAAGTGTATTGAGTTCATCGAGGGTTATTTTTTTACCGTCGATTTTTGCCACCCACGGTGATTTTGAGCACGCGCTCATACCGAGAAAGAGGGCAATTAATGCAAATAATGCGGTTCTTTTTAACATCATATTCTCCGAATTTGTTGTTTTAAACTCTATTTCTGAAGTTTTCTCATTAGTGACTTTGCGCTAACATTTGTTGCAACCATTTTTTGACCTCTAAAAGCTTTTTTTCGCTCTCTTCTTCTTTTGAAAAAAGAAGTATTGCGCTCTGGTCATCCGGATCTATCTTGAAACGTTTGTCGGATTTAACTGCGACAAATAGAGCGGGGAGATCGAGAGTGGTATCTTTTGATATTTTTATGCGTATGTATTTTTCTGTTTCTATTATTTCTTCAAGATAAACTGATGATGCAAGAGTCCGCAGGCGCTGAATTTCTATTAAAGTTTCAACTTCATCCGGAATGGTTCCGAAGCGGTCTTTCATATCCGTGCAGAGTTTTGTTATTTCTTCATCTGTTTCGCATGATTCAAACTTTTTGTAAAATTCTATTTTCTGTCTGGTGTCAGAAATATATGAATCAGGTATAAATGTGTTAATGTTGAAAAATACCGGTGTTCTGAAAAGTTTTAGCGGTTTTTCTCCTTTAATTTTTCTGACTGCTTCTTCGAGCATTGCACAATAAAGATCAAAACCGACATCGACAATGCAACCCGATTGTTCGCGTCCGAGAAGGTTTCCAGCACCGCGTATTTCCATGTCTCTCATGGCGACCTTGAAACCGCTTCCGAGCTCGGTAAATTCACTTATTACATTGAGACGCTTCATGGCGGTTTCATTTATTACCATGTGGCGCGGATAAAAGAAATAGGCATAAGCCTGTTTGTCGCTTCTTCCGACGCGGCCTTTGAGCTGATAGAGCTGAGAAAGACCGAAAGCATCCGCGCGGTCAACTATGATTGTGTTGACTCTCGGCATGTCGACACCGGATTCGATTATCGTTGTGCTTAGAAGAATGTCGTATTTATATTCCAGAAAGTCTATCATTATGTTTTCGAGTTCATGCTCTTCCATCTGACCGTGAGCTACGGCGACTCTTGCCTCGGGCACAAGGCTTTTGATGAAATCTGTTTTCTTTTCCATATCCTGAACACGGTTGTGAACATAGAAGAGCTGGCCGTTTCTTTCAAGTTCGCGCTCAATTGCCATCTTTATAATTTCGGGATTGTCCTCGAGAACAAATGTTTCAATTGCCTGACGGTTTTCCGGCGGAGTTGATATTATCGAAAGTCCCCGAATACCTGCAAGCGACATGTGAAGTGTTCGCGGTATAGGTGTCGCAGAAAGAGTGAGTACATCGACCTGCGAACGGTACTTCTTGAGTTTTTCCTTATGTTTTACCCCGAAGCGCTGTTCTTCATCAATGATAAGAAGTCCGAGATTTTTGATGAATGTGTCTTCGGATAAAATTGCATGAGTTCCGATTATTATATCTATTTCACCGTTTGAAAGACGCTGTTTTGTTCTTCGTATGTCCGCTGATGAACGGAATCGTGATATCATATCGATTTCAACAGGATAGCCTTCATAGCGTTTCTTGAAATTGTTGAAATGCTGAAGTGCGAGAATTGTTGTCGGAACGAGTATCGCGGTCTGCTTTCCGCTCATCGCGGCCTTAAACGCGGCTCTTATCGCGACTTCTGTTTTCCCGAAGCCGACGTCTCCGCACACAAGTCTATCCATGGGGCTTTCTTTTTCCATGTCGTCTTTTACGTCTTCAATCGCGCTCATCTGGTCTGCTGTTTCTTCGTATTCGAAGCGGGCTTCGAATTCTTCCTGCCATACTGTATCAGAAGGAAAGCGGAAACCCTTGTGCTGTTTTCTTCGCGCATAAATTGCTATAAGCTCTTCGGCTATTTCATCGACGGTTTCCTGAACTTTCTGTTTGATTCTGTTCCATGCACTTTTTTTGCCCAGTGAATCGATACGCGCTTCGCGTCCGTCGATGCCTGTGTATTTCTGAATCATGTTGAGCTGGTCGAGCGCGACGAAAAGTTTGTCGCCGCCTGCGTATTCGAGAACGATGTAGTCTTTTTCGATTCCGCCGGCGCTCATGCGCTCGATGTCGGTAAATATTCCGATTCCGTGGTTTACGTGTACTACACGGTCGCCGGGTGAAAGATCAAGGAAGGAATCGATTGCCTTGCTTTTTCCGCTTTTGAACGAGCGGCGCTTCTTGTATGATTTACCGAAGATGTCGTGATCAGTGAATATGGCGCGTTTAGTTGCGCCGATATATATTCCGCCTGAAAGCGGAGATATCGCGAGCGAAAGATTTTTTGTAAAGTCGGGATTCTCATAATTATCGTCGGGAGAGAATTCCTTGAATATGTCCGAAAGTCTTCTGATCTGGCCTTCGAAAACTGTAGCAGCTGAAATTTTCCAGCCGTGTTCTATGCGGGTTTTGAATTCCTCTCTGACGGTCTGAAGTTTTCCGGCGAATGAATGAATTGCCTTCAATGATAAATGAACTGCATCAGGGCTCGATGTCAAAGTCTGAAGATTTACGGAAGAAGTGAGCACGTTTCTGAATTCAGTTTCTGAAAAAAGCGTATCTGCCGGAAGCGCGAACTGATTTTTTGATTTCTGTTCATAAACCGCGCGGTATGATGAAATCATTGATTCGGCAAAATAATCTATTTCGTGTTTTTCGCAAGATATGTAAAGCGAATCAGCCGGAAGATATTCGACCGGCGAAACCGAATCGATGACTGCATGGAAATAATCCTCGATGCCGGGGAATTTTTCTGAGCTTTTATTTTCGAGTATGTGAATTATTTCTTCAGGGAGTTTATTTCCTTTTATTCTTTCTGATTTGAGAAACGATTTAAGTTTTTCTTTTTCATCTTCTGAAAGAATGAGTTCTTTTCTCGGAAGTATCGTTACAGATGAAAGTTCATTTGTAGATCTTTGCGTTTCGGGATCAAACTCGCGGATGGATTCAATCGTATCTCCGAAGAAATCCAGTCTGACAGGATAATCAAGTGATGAAGGAAACACATCTATTATTCCGCCTTTGACTGCGAAGCTTCCATAGGTTTCGGCTGAAGATTCTCTTGTATAGCCGAATGATGAAAGAATTCTTTCAAGCGATTCAAAGGAACATTCTGAACCCTTATTTAAAAAGAGAGCCTTTTTCTCAATGTTCGATTTAGCAGGAATTTTACGCATCAAGGATTCGGCACATGTGATGAATACGTAATTATCGCCTGAAAGCATACGGTAGAGTGCTGTTATTCTTTCTTTGAGAATTTTATCAACCGGAGAAATGAATTCATAAGGAAGAATGTCGAAAGACGGGAACGGAGTTATCAGTTCCTGCGGAATGAAGGATGAAAGATCATTTGCAATTTCATAAATCTTTGTGTTGTTTTTTGTAATGATGACAACGGGTCTTGAAAACTTTTCACGCAGAGAAGCCGCGGTAAGAGAAAAAGCCGGGAAGGGGATTCCTTCGATGCTGACTGGTTTCTCGTTCTCATTTATTGCCTTGACAAGCTCTGATATTTCTTCAGTTTCTGAATATTCTTTAGCTAATTTGTGGAAAAACATTGCCGACTCCGTTTAGGATATTTTTTGTCAGGTATTTGTGACGGGCAATAACTTTTTGGGTAATATTAAGATACGGAGGAGCCATGACTGAAAAGGGCGTCGTGATTTCGGTTGAAAACGGAACTGCTTTGGTAGAACCTGCTCTCAGCGGGGGCGACTGCCATTCGTGTCCTTCAAAGATGTTCTGTTCGGCGAAAAGCGGAAAGCGTATAATCAGAATGAAAGCAATTGCCGGATTGAAGAAGGGTGATGAGGTTGAATTTGAAAATGATTCATCTGTTTTGATTAAATTCGCAGTATTCGCTTTTTTTATACCGACTGTTGTTCTTATAGTTTCATTGTTTGCCGCTTCAAGGCTTCTGCCGGATTCATTTCTTTCTCCGCTTATATCCGGAATATTATGCTTCGCATCGTTTCTATTGATTAAAATTGTTTTTAAGTCAAAAGTTTATGCGGCAAGGATTTCCGACAGCAGGTCGGATACTGCCAAAGATTAAGACTTTGGAATTTTCCTGAGAGTCAGGATACCTTCAACGACTTCGTCTTTGGAATCTGTTTTCTGCACGGCTACCGTGCTTGTACAAAAGGTGCTCCGCACCTTTTAAATCC
>JAKJGA010000106.1 GCA_022704645.1 Spirochaetota bacterium | reverse complement strand
ATAAATTAAAGGAGAATCAATAATGAAAAAAATTATTTTATCAGCAGCTGCCTTACTTGTAAGCATAACGGCTGTAGCTGAGGAACAAAAAACGGTTGAAGTTTCATTTTCTGCAGAGGGAACTTTCTACGGAACAGCTTATAAATCTGTTGTAAAAGATGAAAACGGATCTTATTCCGCGATACAATTTGCACCTTCCCTTTCACTAAAAAAGGGCATCGTTGAAGGAGTTCTGTCTCTGGAATATAACGGTCTTTACGGTGTAAATCCATCCGAAAATACCGACACCTCGGAGGATGTAGGTCTTGGCGGAGGAAAAATCCGTCTAGAAGTTGCTGAGGCATATTTCAAGACATCTATACTTTCACTTCCAGGTCTATCGATAAAAGCCGGAATCGCAGAACTCGACTATGCGATGATCTTCGGAGACAATGCTCCCCTCGCCGGTTTTTCATACGAAACCGAAAAAGCAGGCTTCAATGCTTACTACGTAAAAACCTATGAAGGAGAATATTCTAAAAACAGTGATGACTCTAATATTTTCTGGTTCGACGCTTTTGTAAATTTCGGTGAATCAAAAATTGCTCCCGGTTTTTTTATGACAAGAACTAAAGAAAATTCAGACGGGCAATTCCGCGACAGCACGGGATATATCGGAGCTCTCAATACAAATCTGGTTTTTGGTTCTGCAGGAATCGATTTAGCAGCTGCTTTCGCGTCTGGAAAAGATAAAGTTGATGATGTTAAATATAGAGGGTATGCATTTGATGCAGCACCTTACATTTCACCTGCCGAGGGCATTAAGATCGGTGCATTTTTTACCGCGGTTTCGGGAGACGACCCAGATACTGCAGGCAAAAATGAATCATTTCTCTTTTCAACAATCGACGGAACAGGAGCCGGAATCAACAATTTCAGACTATATATTGTCGAAGACGGGGGATCTTTCAGTTCAATAACCGATGTAACTAATGCCGGAAAATACGGAATTGATACTGACGGAGACGGCGAAACGGATTTTTCACCTGGCTATTACGCTGCTGGATTATCTTTCGAGGGAGGATTCGGTGATTTTTCCGCAAAACTTCAAGGGGCTTATGTATCTGCTATGAAAACTCCTTCCGGCTGGAGCAAAAAAATGGGGATTGAAGTTGACGCAAATCTGAGTTACGCACTGAGCCCTGAAGCTTCAATTTTTACTGAAGGAGCTTTTCTTTCAAGCGGCAAATTTTATGAATTCGGCGGAATGCAGGAAAAACAGAATTCATACTACGGAATTCTCGGAATGACTTATACTCTATAAATCATTTTTAACAAAAAGGAATTCTCTATCAATTCATGCCGCCGGGATTACCGGCGGCATTTCAGCAATCAGGAAATTACTCTTGCCGAAAACCATATTCTATACAATACAAGCATTATGAACCTTTTTTACAGGAGACAGACAGATGCCCTCTAAGGAATATCGCAGTCTAATAGATGACTTTTTCACGTTAATGAAAAATCACGAGAATATATCTTCCATCCGTATTGACGAAACAAAATGGTCATTAAAAGAGATGATCGGTCATCTCATTGATTCAGCATCAAACAATCATCAGCGATTCATCCGGCTTCAAACCGAAAAAGAAATCATATTTCCGTACTATGATCCGGAAGAATGGAAAAATATTTCAAAAGTCAATAGTGTCGATTGTTCACAACTTATTTCTCTCTGGAAAAATTATAATGACTTCTTAATACACATCATCATAAATATCAATCCGGCAAATCTGGAGAATGTATGGAAAACATCCGAGGGCAACAAGTCACTAGGCTTTTTGCTTAGTGATTACTTTTCACACATGAAAATTCATTATGATATGTTTGAAGAACGAGTTTCCGAAATTATTTCAAATAAAGTCAAAAAGAATTGATAAAAACACCCCTTTTACAGGAAAGTCCATTAATTTCATAATTAAAGGCATAAAAGCTTTTTAGAAGGGGGAAATTATGAAAAAGATAATAAAAGTACTATTAATTCTGATTGGAGTTTTAATCGTCTCTGGAGCTGTCCTGTTCTTGTATGTCGGAAGCGTAATGAAAAAAGCCTCTGTTGTAACAACAGGAGAAAAGATTCAGGATTACGGAAAAGAAAAAGAAGCTCTGCTCGTCATTGATCTTCAGAATGACATCACACTTCCGGACGGAAAAATAGCCACAAATACGGTTCAGTCTGATGAAGCAATCGAAAACATCAACAGAATAATAAGCACAAATAGAGCCGAAACTGTTTATATTCTGCACGAATTTAAAGAGACTAATCCGATAATCAAATTTATTACCAAAGGTGCATTACGTCACGGAGAAGACGGAGCTTTAATGGATAAACGCATTAAAGTTGAAGGAAATAACTTTTTCATAAAGCATATTTCTGATTCATTTTCAAACAAGGAACTTAACGATTTTCTTGTAAAAAATAAAATCAACCATCTTTATATTGCCGGTGCTGATGCAGAATACTGCGTCGACAAAACCATAAAAGGCGCACTCAACAGAAAATATAAAATCTCTGTAATCAAAGATGCTATTGTTACAAAGACCGACGAAGGACGAAACAACAAGATTCAGGATTTTTCATGTCTTGGTGTTGAAATACTTTCAACAGAAGAAGCTTTAAAAAAACTCATTAAAGAACAATAAAAGTCCTTATGAGTATTTCAATCAGCACAATAAAAAACGCTGATCTTGATGATATCAGAAATCTCCAGCCGGAAGGCTGGTCTGATATTATTCCTGCTTTTAAATTTTACTGCGCATCCGGTTTCTGTTATCCTTTCAAACTTATCGCAGATAATAAAATATCCGGATGCGGATGCGCAATTGTTCTCGAAAGAACAGCATGGCTTGCCCATATAATAGTCAGTCCTGAATACAGAAGAAACGGTTTGGGATCAATGATTGTATCTCATTTGATGAATTTTCTTACAGACAAAAATATTCAAACCGTTTCTTTGATTGCAACAGATGACGGACTGCCTGTTTATCAAAAATTCGATTTTGAAAAAACCGAAAATTATCTAGTATTAGCAAAAGATACAGAAGCTTTAAAAGAAATTCCAGACTGCGAAGTTCTTCCGTTTATCGAAAAGTATCGTAAAGAGATATATTCACTCGATCAAAAAGCAAGCGGAGAAAACAGAATAAAAGTACTGCAAAATATGCTTTCTGAAAGTTTTGTCTGCATTAAAGAAGGAGTTCTCTCAGGCTACTTTATTCCGTCTCTCGGAGAAGGATTGATTACAGCGGTTGACGCCGAATCCGGAATATCTCTTCTGAAACATAAAAATCCTCTCATATTATCCATTCCGGAAGCAAATTTTGCGGCAATACATTATGCATTATCTCGCGGTTTTACTGAACAAAAAAGTTTATGCAGAATGACTTTCGGAAATAAACTGAACCGGAAACCGGAATACATTTATTCCCGCATATCAGGTTATCTCGGATAGACAACTGACTTCTTAAAGTAATTGACATGATGCCGAAAATCTATTAAATTATCTTGTTCATGTTGTTTTCAGGGAGGGAACCATGAAGATAGAAGGTGTGCATCTGCAGAATGATGCCGCGGTTAGGGCAAACCGCAGTACGTCTCGTCAGATTAGAATTGAACAGCCTCAAAGAGCCGAACAGCCGATGATGTCGTCCGGAAGGAGCATAATGGACGCTTTCATGATCATCCAAAAGGCTCAGGCAATAGTAAGCCAGGCTCTTTCCGTATCATCAAGACTGATGAATATGGCATCTGAAACTATAATAACCGGCGATACCAGCCGTCAGGAAATCAATACAGAAATTTCAGACATCGGTAATCAGCTTGGTCAGTTCGGGCCAAAGATTACCATTCCGCCTTTCAATCCGCAGACTCAGGATAATCTGGCTCTTGCAAAAGAAGATATTTCTACAATGCGCGAAATGCTGCAGTCAAAACTTGACTTCAATAAAATGTCCGAAATTAACAATAATTTGTCTGAAACTAATCAGAATCTTGCCGCAAACGCAAACTATTATGAACAACAGATTCCGGCAAAAAACAATATTGAAGAATCAAGGGAATATGCTGTTTCTTTCATAAGGAGCGACCCTTTTTCGGCATTGAAGGCGCAGGGAAATATAAACTCAGCGAATTTAAATTCAATCTTATAGGAGCAATCATGCAGGTTTTTGACGGTTTTATCGCGGCTATAGCTTCAGAGCTAAAACTTAAGTTTCATAAAACTGAGGAAGGTCATTATTCGACAAAAATTGATTTTGACAACAACAGGTCGCAAGAAGTTCTGATCTCTCTTGCAAAAGATGAATCAGGAGACAGAGTTATTCATTATTATTCTGCAATAGCAGGACTAAAAGAAGATTCTGCCGAGTTGTATAAGTTTGCTCTGAAAATGAACGCCACACTTGAATACGGAGCAATTGCTCTTACCGGAAAATCTCTCATTTTAAGAAGTTCCATGCTGTTAAAAAACTGTGAACCTGAACGTTTCATTAAATCTCTTTTTTATATCGCCGCAAAAGCTGACGAACTTGAAGAAGAGCTTACCGGAAGAGATAAAAACTAAAAAGCCATAAAGCATTAATCAATGATGTTTTTCATTTGATTAATGCTTTATCATCAATTACAATCATCTAATGTTAATATTAATAATATCAGCATTATTATCAGTATTCAGCCAAACCCACCTCTTGGCAATCCAGACCGATTTGCCTGTCTCTGCAGGTATTTTCTTTTCTCATAATATATCATTCATAATACTATTTTTTTGTGCATCTTTAATCCTGAATGTGTGTGCAATTATTATTATCATAAAGCAGAAAAAATCAGAGAAAACACTAATTGAAAAAACGAATATTCTCAATGACATTCTTTTAAATGTGCCGCACTACATTTTCTGGAAGGATGTATCCGGAATATACAGAGGATGCAGTAAAAGTTTTGCAGAAATAACCGGACTAGATTCTCCGGAATCAATTATAGGAAAAACAGACAATGAACTCCCATGGAGAAATGATGACCGTCTGGCCTATATTAAAATGGATGAAGCTGTTATTACCGTCGGCAAACCTATAATCAATATTGAAGAACCTCTCAGAAGTTCAGACGGAAACATATCAACAATTTTGATTTCAAAAATTCCCCTGAAAACGTCAACTGGGAAAATTACCGGAGTTCTTGGTCTTGCTCTGGATATCACTGAAAGAAAAAATCTTGAACAACAGTTGAATCAATCCGAAAAAATGGACATTTTAGCTCAGCTGTCAGGCGGTATTGCCCATGATTTTAACAATATGCTTGGCGGAATAATGGGCAACGCCGACATGCTGTTAACACAGCTCCCGCAAAATTCGCCCTACAAAGACTATGTTAATCTTATTATAGACGGTTCAGAAAAAGCTTCCGAGCTTGTAGGAAAGCTAATGGCTTTTTCACGCAAAACAGATTCCGCAAAGATTAAAACCGACTTGAATGATTCCTTAAAAGACATATCAACAACACTCAGTCGAATTTCAAAAAGCAATATAACAATCAGCACTAACTTCAAATCAAATACTCCTTTCATCCTTGCAGACTCTCCTTCTTTGCAGAGTATATTTTTAAACATCTGTGTAAATTCAAAAGAAGCCATGCCTGAAGGCGGAAGTATTTCAATTTCAACAGAAAATGTATATCTCGATGAAACTTATATCAAGACATGTGTTAATAAAGTTGCACCGGGAGATTATATCGAGGTTGATATAAGCGACACTGGAAGCGGAATAGATAAAAATATAATAGATAAAATATTTGATCCGTTCTTTTCAACAAAAAGTGATTCTAATCATCAGGGACTCGGACTTTCAACAGTTTTCGGAAATGTTAAGAATCTTAACGGAACTATTAATGTCTTCAGCGAAAAAGGAAAAGGTACATCTTTTCGAATTTATTTCCCTGTGCTTAAAACCGACACT
>JAKJGA010000105.1 GCA_022704645.1 Spirochaetota bacterium | reverse complement strand
GATTCCGATTCTGCACGAAGCGGAAAAGAATCAAGAAACCTTAAAAAAGAGAAACTGATTTTCGATTACATGCTTACAATCCGTTCATTTATTCCTACAGTTACCGAAGCAAAAGGATCTCTCGATAAAATTCTTGAAAGCAAGTACGGATTTCAATCGCTTTGCTCCTTTCTTTCCATTTATTTCGAATGCCTTGTTTTCCGCAGACCTGTGACAGAAAATGAAATCATAAGCTACTATTCAATAAAACCGATTCAACCGAAAATTGATTCATGGAACTGTTCAGCCGAAACGCTGAAAAAATACGGAAAAGACGAAGAATCCGTGAAGCAGAAAAAGATTCAGCTGATAAAGGAAGAACTCAGGCATCTTGACGAAATAGTTGAAATGATCGGAATGAAGTTCGAAGGATCGGATATTCTTCTTTCATCTTTCGAAGAACAATGGAAAATAATTAATAAACGCAGAATTGATACCGTAGCGGTCAAAAATGATGACTATATGACCTTTATAGATGAGCTTCTTCATTATTTCGAAAAGGCATATCTTCCTTTTCTCGACGGAAGCAGTATGACTTTTTCTTCCGGCAGAACCCGGATTGAATCTTCAATATTTACAAAGAATTCATTCGAACGCAGAATGTCGGTTTATACGGATATTCTCAAAGATCTGAATACTTACAAAATCAATGTGCCGAATGAAAAAATAACAAAGGAAGAAGCCCGCAAAATCATAAACGGATCAATCAAAACCATGGATCATATTTCTTCTTTTTTTTCACGAATCAGCGCTTTGTTCTATTCATTTGCGTTTGATCTTCATCTTCTGCAGTCAGTCCATGAAAAAACATTATTTGAAAACAGCAATGATGCAATCAACATCCATCAGCCGGTTAATATCCGTGATATTACAGAAACCTCATCTAATCTGATACCTTTTTCTGATTCTGTATTCATTGCATCCGAAAACATGCACCCTGCTCTGAAAATGAACAGCGGAAAGGCTGTTTATCCCGATTCCGGGCGCGAGGGACTTTTCAAAATAATTCTTTCTTTCTGCTATCAGATATCATATGAACTCAGCTCTGAAGAGTTAATGAAGGAACTCGAAAAAAGAAGAGAACTCCGCAATGAGATTAAACTCCTTGGGGGAAGCATTTGAAATTTATTGCCGCTGTTTTTTTTCTGATTTTCCTGTGCCCGGGATTATATGCTCAGTCAGTTTTCAATCCTGTAAAAGTCGCTGTAGTGGAAGCACGTTTCGACTCAGTCGAAGATACCCTGAGAAAATATAAAATTCCTTTTACAATAATTCCGGAGCGAATGCTTGAAAATGCCGAAGATCTTTATCAGTTTGATCTGATCTTTTTTCCGTGCGGAATCGGAATATCACCTGAAACAAGTATTAACATTCTATCAAGGGGAACAAAATTCGAAGGTGTTACCCTTAAAGAAGAGTATTATAAAACAGATGACGGGAAAGTCACAAAAGCGGTCAGATCATTTTTAGCAGAAGGAGGAATAGCAGTTTTCAATGATTATTCGATTCCCCTTCTCGCAAGGACAACAAAGAGACTCAAGTTTTACAATGACTTCCCGAATATAGGTCTTTCAGGATATTACACTTCTGTAGCTACTGGCGATTTTGAAAATTTCCTTGGAAGAAGACAATACGGAGTTAATTTTCCGCACGCAGGATGGGTAGTTGTTTCTCATTCATATTCCAATGATAATTTTTTCTCTGCGGAAGTAAATACACCTGTCGGAATTAAATCAGCGGTCATTTCCGGAAAAATTCCGTTTGAAAAAGGTACGGCATATTTTACGGCTTTTCACGAATCCAATCCCATGAATGAGCTTCTGCGTTTTTTAACAATCCGGGCATATTCAACAAACTATGTTAAAAAAAACCTCCGCTATGTCGGCGGCTGGGATATGGAAACATACAGTATTTTAAATGACATTTCTCTTCTTGAGGATTTTGCGCGTACTTATAAAATAAATAAGAATTCCGGAAACAGCACTCTTTTCGTTTTTTTCTCAGGCGGAGAATGGCTGGTAGAAGTATATTCAAAGGACATGAATCTTCTTTATTCGGTGGAAAATCAGGGGGATATTTTAAAGCTTGACCTTGACAGCCCCGATGAAGAAATTATCGTAAAAACAGTAAGACTCAGCGAAGAATCCGGTTTGGTTTATTCAATAATAGTCGGAAAAGGTTTACGGCTTTTCCCCTATTACAAAAGAGCCACGGTATGGACAGTTTTGATTGTTCTAGTTTTGTCTTATCTTTTTTACATGAAAAAAAGGCGTTCTCTAAAATCATCCTCCAAAACGGATGATCATAATTATTTATAAGGCGGGCATCGATGGGAAAAGTAATATCAATGTCAAACCAAAAGGGCGGAGTCGGAAAAACAACCACAACGGTTAATCTTGCCGCTTTTCTCTCAGAAAAAGGCAAAAAAGTCCTGATAATCGACATAGATCCTCAGGCAAACGCCGGCTATGGTGTCGGTATAAACGCAGAAGAATCCGGCAACACAATTTATGAAGTTTTAATCGGAGAAATTCAAATTGAGGATGCAATCCATCATACAGAATTTCCGAATCTTGACATAGTTCCTTCAAACATTCATCTGTCCGGAGCACAGGTTGATATGATGGAGCTCGAAAACAAAGAGTTCAAGATGAGAGATGCTATTTCAAAAATACGCGATTATTATGACTATATTTTAATAGATTGTCCTCCTTCTCTCGGAATTCTTACATTGAACGCTCTAATAGCCGCAAATTCTGTTATGATTCCGCTTCAGTGCGAGTATTATGCTCTCGAAGGATTGAGTCAGCTTCTTCAAATCATTTCGATGGTTCAGGAAAACCTCAATAAGTCACTCGACGTTGAGGGCGTTGTTCTGACGATGTACGATTCAAGAACCAAGCTTTCACAGCATGTTGTTAATGACGTAAAAGAACACTTCAATGACAAGGTCTTCAAAACAATCATTCCGAGAAATGTAAAACTTTCGGAAGCGCCTTCCTTCGGAAAGCCTATCGGTCTATATGACCGAATCTGCCCCGGAAGCGAAGCCTATGAACAACTTGCAAACGAGGTATTAGCTAAATGAACCCCAAAAAGCCCCTTGGAAAAGGATTAGGCGCAATAATTATAAATTCGCCAGCACCTGCAGAACGCCTTGAAAAAGAAATTTCCCAGGTTAAGTCAGACAGTGTTTGCGATATTTCGCTTTCATTAATAGATCCGAATCCCGATCAGCCGAGAATGCATTTTGATGATGTAGAAATTGCCAATCTAGCCGAATCAATTTCTTCAGTGGGATTAATTCAGCCGATTATTCTCAGAAAAGCAGACGCCGGACGTTTTCAGATCGTTGCCGGAGAACGCCGTTTCCGTGCCACTAAAAATCTCGGAAAAGCTTCGATTAAAGCGATTATAATCAATGCCGATGAAGAAACAAACTTTTCAATAGCTCTGATAGAAAACGTTCAGAGACAGAATCTTGATCCGATTGAGGAAGCAAAAGCTTACCGTCTTCTAATAAACCGTTTCAAACTCAAACAGCAGGATGTAGCAAAAAAAGTCGGAAAAGAAAGAGCCACGATTGCAAATTCACTCCGCCTTCTTACTCTTCCGGAAAACATACAGGAAGCCGTTTCAGCCGGAGTTATCTCACAGGGACACGCGAAAGTAATCGCATCACTTGAAGAAGATAAACAGATTCACTTCTATACACAGATTCTTGAAAAAAATCTTTCTGTCAGATCGCTTGAAAAACTTATAAATGAATCTTCAACTGAAAAAATCGCCTCATCCAAAACTGCATCAAAAAAAGACGCTCACATCCGTCATATGGAAGATAAACTCCGCTCGCTTTTCGGAACGAAGGTTGAAATACGTCATTCGGGCGGAAAAGGCAAGATAGAAATAAGCTATTACTCTCTCGATGATTTTGAACGCATAGTCGAAAAAATTGAAAAATAAGCAAATCCCGCGAAAGCGGGATTTATTATATTTCGCCTCAGCACTTCAATTTTAAAAAAGCCTTGATTATTATTTTCACAAACATATACTTCTCTTAATAAAATATTATCCGGAGGAAGAATGAAACTATTTTCAATTATTTTGTCTGCGGCAATTATATTCGCGGCAGTCGGCTGCGAAACAGCTCAGCCGAAAGCAGATACTAAACCGGCAATGCAGGATCAGATGGATAAGGCCGGTCCAATGGATTCTTTAAAGGCCGAATTTAAAAGCAAAGTCAAACCGATACCTTTTGCTTATAAATCATCACAGTTAAAACTGACTGATCCTAATTATTCAGTAGCAGGTCAAAATCTTGATTCTTATATGAAAAATATTGTATTGCCTGCTTTGTCTCAGATAATAAACGCTCTTCCTGAAGGTCAAAAGATAATGATTAACGGTTATGCAAGCGCGAAAGGACCTGAAAATGCCGAGAAGGGAAAGAAAGGGAATATTGCGATTTCACAGGAAAGAGCTGATGCAGTTCTTTCTTATATCCTGAAAAACAGCAAGATATCCAAAGACCGCTTCGAAACAAAAGCAAACGGTTCATCGAATACACTGCCTGATGTAAATCCGCGCAGTAATAAAAACTGCAGAGTTGAACTCGACATTGAATAAAATAAAAAATGCCGCCGGAAGTCCGACGGCATTTTTTAAGCTTTTTCACAGCTTCTATAAGAAAAATTTACTTCTTATCGTCAGCAGAAGACATTGCAGTCTGCATGTCCTCGATAGCTTTCTTGAAAACTTCAGAATCAGCATATTTAACAGCAGAAGCCATCATAGCTTCCTGGAATTTTTTCATTGCTTCTTCCATCTTTTTAGTTTCTTCTTTGAAAGCGTCTTTCTTTTCGTCAAGTTTGTAATCAGGGTTCTTTGCTTCCAAAGCTTTTCCTTCAACTACAAGTTTAGCCATTTCTGCGCTGAAAGCAGTAAGAGCAGCAGCAGCAGCTTTATCGTCACCAGCAGCAGTAAGTTTAGTTGCAGCAGTATCGAACACTGTTGACATCTTGTTCATCATTTCTTTTGCCTGAGCTTCAGGGTTTTTTGAACATGCAACTACAGAAAGAAGAGCCGTTGCGAAAACGAGAGCAAAAATCTTTTTCATCTATATTCTCCTAAAATTTTTTGCCTTTTTGGCAAAGCCGTCCATTTTGAATCGGCTAGGACATATAGTCTAATAATTACGAAAAATACAAGAAAATTAAGTGCTTATTCAAATTTTATCAAATCCGTCCAACCGGTACACTGGCTCCGGAATTTTCTTTTTTTAAACATTTCATGGTATCTATTACTATAAAAAAATATACAATTAGCCTATTTGTCTAAAAAATATTTAAACATTTTCATTATATATTCATTTCAGCATTGACATATTCGTAAAATGTTCAATTAATTTATTCTTCTACTGTGAATTTGAATTCGGAGGAAAAATGAAAATTAACAGAATACTCGCGGCATTAGCCATGATCTTCACAGCATCTTCCGCTTTTGCCGGAAGCATTGACTATCTCTCAAATCAGAGTGCCGACTATCTGCGTACCTTCTGCAGAAACGCATCCACTGACGCAGACTCAGTCCATTACAACCCTGCGGCAACAGCGTTCATGAAAGACGGAGTAGTTCTCTATCTTTCTTCTCAGACAATACTTAGAACCTATTCCGGCGAACTTATTTCACCCGCGACCGAACCATTAGGGAAAAATGATGTTTACGAATCAAAAAAGCCATCACCGATCGTCCCCAATTTTTACGGCATTTATAAAAAAGATAATTATGCAATCTTCGTAGGCGCTGGACTAATAGCAGGCGGCGGATCTGTGGATTATAAAGACGGTGTTGCAATGATGGTACTCACGGGAGCGCAAAATGATCCGATGATGGTTTATCAAAATGGAAACCTCAAAGGTTCGAGCCTCTATTATTTCGGAAGCGCGGGCGG
>JAKJGA010000008.1 GCA_022704645.1 Spirochaetota bacterium | reverse complement strand
AATTTGCTAATGATATCAATAAAATGATTCGTTATCTCCGCGAACTTCCTGTTCGCTCCGAATACAACCTTAAATCAATTTAACGCCTCAATCTCCGAGGTATTGCTTGCGTTCTCCCGCTGCGGACTTCGTCCGCCTCGCGGGCAATGTTTCTACATCCTGTAGAAACTATTTATTCTTTCTATAAAACTCTATCAATCCGTTTGTAGATGAATCATTTGAAAGTGCTGTTGAATCATTCTCTAGCTGAGGTATTATTTTCTGAGCGAGAACTTTTCCAAGCTGAACTCCCCACTGATCAAATGAGAAAATATTCCAGATGATACCTTGAACGAATATTTTGTGCTCATACATAGCTACAAGTTTGCCAAGAACTTTAGGAGTAAGCTTTTTTGCCATTATGCTGTTTGTAGGTCTGTTTCCTTCAAAAGTCTTGTGCGGAATCAGTTCTTCTTTCTCGCCTTCTTTTCGAAGCTCTTCCGCCGTTTTGCCGAAAGCAAGAGCCTGAGGTTGTGCAAAGAAATTGCTCATAAATTTAGTATGATGATCACCGATCTTATTCTGACTTTCTGCAAAACCTATGAAATCACAAGGAATCAGCTTCGTTCCCTGATGTATCAGCTGATAAAACGCATGCTGTCCGTTTGTTCCCGGTTCTCCCCATATAACTGGACCTGTACTATAATCGACTCTCTTTCCGTCTCTGTCTGTATATTTGCCGTTTGACTCCATATCTCCCTGTTGAAAATATGCCGGAAAACGATGCATATATTGATCGTACGGCAGAATCGCATGAGATTCTGCTCCAAAAAAATTATTGTACCATATTCCGAGCAGAGCCATGATCACAGGAATGTTTTTATCAAAAGATGTATTTCTGAAATGATTATCCATTTCATGAAAGCCTTCAAGAAGTTCGTAGAAATTATCGTAACCGATTGAAAGCATAACAGAAAGACCGATTGCAGATGTTAGCGAGTATCTTCCGCCGACCCAGTCCCAGAACTCAAACATATTTGCAGTATCGATTCCGAATTTTGACACTTCTTTTGAATTTGTAGAAAGTGCGACAAAATGCTTAACTACGGATTTTTCATCACCAAGTTTTTCAAGAAGCCATTTTTTTGCACTTTCCGCGTTTGCCATTGTCTCCTGCGTCGTAAAAGTCTTTGAAGCGACAATGAAAAGAGATTCTTCAGCGTTGATCGCACGCAATGTCTCGGCTATATGTGTACCGTCAACATTTGAAACAAAGAACATCTTAAGGTCTCTTTTTGAATAAGGTTTGAGAGCTTCTGTTACCATAACTGGACCCAAATCCGAACCGCCTATACCTATATTAACCACATATTTAATCGGTTTTCCGGTGAATCCCTTCCACTCGCCATTTCTAACTTTCTCAGAGAAAGATTTCATTTTTTCTAAAACAGCAAAAATATCCTCAGTTACGTTAACTCCATCAACATTGACAGGAGTTTTCGAAGTGTTTCGCAAAGCTGTGTGAAGAACTGAACGGTTTTCTGTTTTATTGATTTTTTCACCTTTGAACATGTTTTCTATTTCTTTTTTCAGGTCGGACGATTCTGCAAGAGAAATGAGAAGCTTGATTGTTTCTTCATTGATTCTATTTTTTGAATAATCTAATAGAATATCTCCCTCATTAATCGAAAACTTAGAAAATCTTTTTGAATCCTTTGAGAACATATCTCTCATATGTTCATTTTTTATAACTTCATAATGCGCTTTGAGAGCCGCCCACTCTTTTTTTTCAGTCAATCTGCTCATTTTCCGCTCCAATATAATATTTCAATAAAACAGGAATTTGTCTTGATAAATTTCCCGTCGAAATTAATCTTTTATCAAAGGGAAAAGCGTCAATCAATAAATTATGTCCGGTAAAGATTCCTATTCCGTCAAAAAAAGCGGCATTAAAATATTATTTTTAATAGCTGCCGCATGTGCGATATCTTCATGCGCAGCACCTATGTATTTTCATACTCCTAATCCATATAAGACAGACTACCAGACAAATGTTACGCTTATTTTCTGGTATGGAGATCCTCGTTATATAATGTATTTTAAACAGAAAACCGATTTTCTGAATGGTGTTGATACTGATCCCATTTATACCGAATATAAAGAACAGCAGCTTAATCGTTTCGGCAAAGATGAAGAAAAATCATTTAATACCTTCAATTTTTATATGAGTATCGATTTTTAATATTTCTGTTCAAAGTGCTTAGTACCCCGTTTATTCTCTGATCATAAGGATTAAGTTCTTTTGCTTTTTTTATACACTCACCCGCAAGTTCAACGCGTCCTGAGGCAAGCGCGCTTTCTGCCGATTTAAGCCATCCGCCGTAATAATTAGGAACAAGATCAGTAACCTGAATATAGCTTTTCAATGCAGATTCAAATTCACCTTCAAAGAAAAAAGCCTTCCCATTTCTAAGATAAGGCCAGGGATTTAACGGAGTAATCTTTGCAGCCTTCGTATAAAATGCTCTCGCTTGAGGCATTTTATCACTGTCAAGCTTAAAGTCTCCATGTAAAATTTCTGTCACCCACGAATCTGCTCCGATATTTTTTCTATGATAATCAAAATCTTTATCCCTATACCAAGCTTTTTCTCTGGTGATGGATGCACAATTTAATATGTCATCAATCATATCATTTGATTCATCATCATTACGGAGATATATTCCCCTTGTTTTTTTAAACCAGTCCGAGTCTGAAATGAGACCTTTTTTTACCGCTTGATTATATAAAGCTGTTCCGGGATAATATGCAACAGGAGATACAAGAACATCTCCAGGAAGAATTTTCCCAATTAGTTCCTTTGTTTTTCGGATATCCGCCTTAGTTTCTTCAAATACTCCGCACATCAGATAAATGGAAAGATAAACTCCGGCGCGCCGTACCATTTCTGATGCCGAAATGATTTTATCCGGTGTTATTTTTTTATCATATAGTGAAAGTATTTTTTCAGAACCGGATTCAACTCCGAACTGAATATGTTCCAATCCGGAAAGTTTCATCGCAGTAAGCATTTCAAAATCGATTGTATCAACCCTGCTCTGGCAATTCCACATAATATATATTTTGTTTTTAATAAGCTTATCGCAAAATTCCATTACACGACTTTTCTTTAGTGTGAAATTATCATCTCTAATTCCAAAATAAATAATTCCATAACGATTCTGAAGATATTTTATTTCTGAAATAATGTCATCGACAGACGAATAAGTTACTTTGCGTGTCCAGTATGCCGGCGATGAGCAGTAAGTACATGAATTGGGGCATCCTCTTGAAGTGATAATATATTTAAACTGCTCATTAGGATTTATTCCGATTGATAATCCGGAAAACTTTGATGAAAGCCTTACTTCAGAAAGATCATCAAGCCTGCGGCACTCATATGTTTTTCTTTCTTTTTTCCCAGCATTTAAATCATCAATAAGATCAAGAAATGAATTTTCTCCTTCACCCTTTATTACCGAATCAACTGATGGAAAACGTTTCAGATATTCGTCCGCCAAAAATGAAGCATGAACTCCACCTATTGTCAGATGAAACTTTTTTCTTCCTTCAAAAAGTTTCAAAAGCCTATTGGATTCGTTCTTATTATGTGTAAAAATTGAAATTCCAAGGATATCAGGTTTTATTTTAAGAATTTCCTCATGAGCTTTGGTGCTGCCCGCATGAGAATAATTCGCAAGCACGATATCATGTCCCTTTGACTCAAGAAATGATGCGATTGAAAATAGACCTACCGGCAGCAGAGATATATAGTAATCATTTCTGTCTTCATGGTCGCATAAATATACAAGCATTATTTTCATTGTTCACCGCTGACTTACAAAATCATATTGCGTAAAACTTTCAAGATAATTTTGTTTGACATCATACCCCTTGCCGATTTTAGTTCACTTAATAAAAACTAAAAAAACAGGCATTTAATGAAAAATATAATTCTCGGATTTCTTGCAGGTGCTCTATTATCCGTAATACCAATTATCAGATTCGATGAGCCGGAAGTCATCCTTCCGGAATGGGAAGGATCATTCAATCCTTTGCTTAACATTCAAGCCTCTCCATATATAAAAGACGGCAATGGTTCATTTTCAGTAAAAACACTTTCTGAAGTCTATTCTCTGAAAACAAGCGGCATATCATCTTCGGCTCCCGTACCTGAAGGATACATTGCATCGGCAAGCGGAAACGGACAATATTTTGCACTATATCAGAAGATCGGTGAATCCGTAGAATTCTATGACATTACTTCTGCAAGATTCTGGCAAAAAAAATCCGAACAATATCCTTTTGTTTCCTATAATGGGAAAATTGTTCTGCTTCTTGTCGCGGATCACAGTGAAGTTAAAATTCTCGACAAAAACGGAAATCAGCTTGAGAATAGAGTTGCAGGCAGATTTTGTACAACTATTTCTTTTTCAAAAGAAAATGATTATGCCGTGATAGGGTTTCTAGATGGTTCGTATTACCTGATTGATGAAAACGGTAAAACTATTCACTCCGGGAAAACTATCGGGAATTTACCTGTAAAAACCGCTTCAGTTAATATAAAAGGATCATTTCTAGCGGTTCATTTCGGTAATGAAAAAAATGATTATCTTAAAATAATAAATATCAAAAAATCGAAAGAGTTTATTTCGCAATTGCCGAACGTAAGCGTTACAAAAACTGCTATCGATATCAATAATCACGGAAATTCAGTAATTATCAGCGGGGATCAAATTCTCTTTTTTTCAAATAAATGCAAAACTATTGCTGCATATAAAATTCCGGAAATAAGAACCGGGCACACTTCAGCGGTAATGACCGGTGATTTTGCGGCTCTTTCATGTATGAACAACACAGGCTCTACTGTTTTCATGTTCAGTCTTGAAAACGGACTGCTTTACAATAGAAATTTCCCTGATAAAGCAATAGACCTTAAAAATTCAGGAAATGTTATTCTTGCAAGAGGAACTTCGAATCTATACTGTTTAAGTTATTCGAGATAGAATCATGAAGATTTTCGAGATGATGTGCAAAATTAGTTCGGCCGTGTTTGATGCATCCTTTTAAAAGAACTTCAATCTTATTATAGATTTCTTCTTTAAGCATAGTTTCTTTATCCGGCGAAAGTCGTTCATATGTACCGTCTAAAAATTTTATCATCGAATAAATTCTAAATCTGTCCATACCCCATTTAGATGAAGAAAGCTGATCATGTGATCCGCCGTATTTGATAATTAGTTTTTCATTCAAGAGACCGAAAGGTTCTTTTGCAGATATTCTAAGCCACAGATCATAGTCTTCGCAAACCGGCATATTTTCGTCAAATAAACCATATTCATCAAAAATTTCTTTTTTTACCACAACAGCAGAAGGAGAAACCAGGCATAGTTTTAATGAATTATAAAAAATATCTCCTGAGATTTTTTTATGAATGTTTTTCGAATTTACTTTTTCACCGCGCCTGATCCATTCTTCTTCTGACTGAAAAATATTTATTTCCGGATTTTCAATTATAAATTTATGCTGCAGAGATAATTTATTGCTTTTCCACTCATCATCCGAATCGAGAAATGCAATATATTCGCCTGAAGCTATTCTGATTCCGGAATTACGAGCCGAACTCACTCCGCCGTTATCCTTTCTAAAAACAATGATATCTGGATGAAAAATAAAATTTTCTAAACCGTCAGTCGAACCGTCATCGACAATAATCAATTCATAGTCTTGAAAATCCTGCGATAAAACAGAATTAATTGCCCTCGCGAGAAACTCTTTTCTGTTAAATACAGGAATTATGACCGAAAAAAACGGTTTATTCCTTAAGCAGAAATTTGAGCGGACGTTTTTTGAGCTCATCAGAAATCTCTTTTATAGTTTCACTTGTCTGCCTCAAAGTTCCCATGGTTTTTACTACATCTGCCTGAGAATCATCGAGGATATTGCTAAGGGTCGAGCTTGAAGCGGAAAGTTCTCCCAGAAATTTACGGATATCCTGCTTGCTGTCGCTTGAAATATCTTTTATAATATTTACAGTATCTGTTACAGAAACAAGAAGTTTATGAACATCACCCAGCAATGCTTCTATACTGACATATTCTATCCCTTCAACAACATCACCGGCTTGAAGCGGTTTACCTTTTTTAACAGGATTTCTCAGTTCAATAATGGCGTCACCAATTACATTCTGATTTTGAATAACTGCTACACAGTCTTCATTTAAAAATATCTGATCAGAAATTCTCAGAGTAGCAAGAAAATGAAGTTCCGGCTGATACACAGGTTCTATAGAAACAACTCTTCCGATATCATAACCTTTCACTTTTACAGCTGTTCCGTCTTTAATCATTTTTATATTATCAATTTTGAGATATACATCAATCGTGTCTGTACTAAGTGAATAACCGAGTTTAAGAATGACAAAAACTGTCATCAATACAATTGGTATTATAAAAAAAAGACCGACTTTTATTTCAAAAACACGTTTTGCCATTTCAGCCTCACACCATCATTGGTCCTTTCGGAGAGAATGTCATATATTGAACCACATATTCATTTGTTGTCGACAAAAATTCTTCACGGGTACCGTCAAAAACAACTTCACCGCGGTAAAGCATTATAAAACGGTTTGCAATATCAGAAAAAACAGCAGGATTATAAGCGACTATAATGACTGATTTCAGGGGGGAATCTGCCCATTTTTTTAATGAACGCATAACAGACATAACGTTCAACACGCATTGAGCTTCAAGAGGGTGTTCGGCTAGAAGAAGATCAGGATTAAGAGCAATTGCTCTGGCGAATGCGGTTTTAAGCCTTTCTGACTGATAGATGTCAACAGGTCGCATATCCCGCGAAAGATCAATTTCCATTTCATCAATCAGCTGATTGACTCTGAAATCAATTTCATCCGAAGTCATCTTGGAGTGATATCTGAGAGGAAGTGCGATATTTTCATATACAGTCATGTTTGTAATCAGACCATAACCCCTCTGAAGATACACCATATCCTTTCTTATAATGTTGCGTTCGAAATAAGAAGCATTTTTAACATCATGACCTTTAAAAAAAACATCTCCGTCAAAATCATCAATTGCGCATGAAATAAAAGGACATATTTTATCAATTCCTGAGTTCTCAAGACCGAAAAAAACAATATTATCGCCCTGTTTGAGATCAAAACTTATCCCTCGTAAAGTCGAATGGATATCGAGCATATAAGACATGTTTCTGACCGATAAAAAACTGTTTTCCATATCCCCCAGCATAACCTAGTTATAAATAAAAAAGAAATGAAATCAAGGCATTTACAATAAATACGGAAAGAAGAGTACGAACGACAGCCCTTGAAACAAAAATTGGAATTTGAAACGCACTTGTAGGCCGGAATCCGTAATAACAGCATATTAAAGGAATAAGAATTCCGTACATCAGACTCTTCAGAAATGTTATAAGAAGATCTTCAAAAGAAAAAGCATTTATTATTGTAGCAAGGAATTGTTGAGGAGGAATAAAAATAAATAATCGTGATATCAAATATCCGCCGGCAAGAGCCACAACATCAAATAGAATAACCAGAGAAATAATAGAAAGGATGGTTGCAATAATTCTTGGAAATACGATATACAGTTTGGTATCAATTCCCAGAAGTTCAAGGGAACGAATTTCGTGATTCTGCTTTTGTGTAGCAATTTCTGCGGAAATAGCAGAACCGCTTCGGCTTGTTACAATCATCGCAGTAGCCAGAGGTCCTATTTCACGAATTATTATTAGAACAAGAAGATCACCTATAAATGAATCTATACCGAATTTAGGAAACTTTTGGGACGCCTGAATTATTACCGTAGCTCCAAGCATTAGAGCAACAACAGAAATTAAAAAAACAGCATCAAGACCGGTATACTTTGTCTGAAGAAGAACTGTAGAATAAAGTGAACGCATTCTAAGATACTTAAGCGATTTAAAAGAATTAAATATTGATTTGAGATAGTGTTGAAATTCAATATAACCGGAAAAAAAGGCTATAACCTTTCTTCCTGTAAGTGCAAGAAAATTTTCTATTTTACCCCACAATCTCATGGCTTCTTCTACTTCCCTGCGCAAACAATGTCAAACAATTATGTCATACTTAATAGAAATAAAAAACACTTCTAAAGTTATGAGCATTTTTTTTAAATATTTGCAGAATTTTTGCCGATACATTATATTGACTAGAGATATTTTACGAAATATCCCGTCTATCCCCGGAACAATTGGAGTAAGGGATGTATTTTGACTTTAAGGGGTTTATTATGAAATTTATTCAATCAAAAAAAGCTGTTTGCGCATTTATTGCATTATTTGCTTTTTTTTCCATTTCATTGCATTCGCAGGAAGCAACAGCTGCTGCGTCTGATGCAGAAAAAAAGGAAGCAGTTGCAAAATCAGACGAAGATTCTCCTTCCGATATGACAGGATGGCGTGTTACTGATTTTCAGCCTTACATTAAAGCTCTTGCTGAATTAGAAAAACTTAGCGATGAATATTCAGAAAATCTTTTAAAAATGGCAATTGACGAATATTCAACCGGGCTTGATATCCTTAGCGATATGGAAGTCGAAGTAAATAAACTAAAAGCTGTTTTTGCCAAAAAAAACAATTTAAATGAAAGATGGTATTGGCAGGAAATTGACAGAAAGAACCAGGAAAAACGCCAGATTTCGTATTTAAAATATGAAGCAAAAGTGAAATCAATAACTTATTTTACAAGAGCTATTAATCATATGGATGATATTCAGTCAGTTAAAATCAAAGCTGATACGGCATATATAAACGCTCAGATCAAACTTTTTCAGGCTTATGTATCAACGCAGTATGACATACAGAACCTTCTTCCTTGTATTCCTGTTCTTGAAAGATATGTGCAGATAAATGAAAAAACCAAAAATGACGTTTGGGCATACAACTACATGGCAAGCTGTTACGGATTTATGGAAGCTTCAACTGCCAAGAGCAGAATTATCAGCGAAGAAGAAAAGCTAAAATGGAAACAGAAAAAGAACAGATCTCTTCTTACAGCTGCGGAGCTTAAGTACGGAATCGATACTCCTCAGTACAAACATCTCAAAGAGACTGTTGAACTTGATGAGAAAAAGAGTGCATCAATTAACGATTTCAGATAATACCCGTTTCAATATAAGAATTTATAAGAACTCTCCGTCAAGGGGAGTTCTTATTTTTTTGCCGTCAGAAGCCTTCTTTATCAATGACTCATACGTCGAATTATAAAGTTTAATTCCAAGTTTGTTATGTTCTTCGAGTATTTCCTTCAAAATTGTTTTATCTGTAAGCGGATTTACTGTTACGGCTCTCAAAACTGAAATTTTTTGAGGTGAATACTTCGTTGATTCAAGTACTGTTCTTGAAACAAAAGAATTATCTGCATCACGAATAGATCTATGGAGCTCAATATTAAGTGAATTTATTAAAAGATTGAGATTGAATAGACGGGATTCAGCGTCATCTCCCCCTTTTAATTTGAGCTCAGATATTCTTTCCCTGATTTTTTCAGGTATGAAGCGGTAATTGATTATAAAAAGCTCAGGATAATTGAGAAGTTCAAAATTTATATGCGTTTCAATCATCGATCTGTAAATAGATGTTAATTCAAAAGCATATTCAAACAATAATCGAAATCCTTCAGAACCAAACACTTTCATGGCACTCCATGGGCGTAAAACAGTAAATGGCCGGGATCCTTCTACCGTAAATCTTCCAAGGTCGACAGAATCTGGTCTCAATATGTATGTTGAATTGCGTTTAATGTTTTCGAGATCTCTTTCATTTTTAAAAAGAACCATACCCATTGAATTAGGAGAAAATAATAATTTGTGACAGTCGAAAGTAACTGAATCTGCCGTCTCTATTCCGCTGAAAAGATGTCTGTATGAATCAACAAAAAGAACAGGACCGCCCCATGCAGCATCTACATGAAAATGAGCACCAACCGAATCCGCGCATTTTCTTATTGCATTAAGGTCATCTATATTCCCTGTTTCAGTTGTACCTCCAATGCCTACAATCGCGATAACCATTATCTTTTTTTTATGAGTCGAATTATACTCATTTATAAGACGGCATTCATTGATAAGAGAGTCAATCTTCATCTTATTGTTCGAATCTACAGGTATTTTTATTACGGAATCTTCGCCAATACCGATAATTGAAGCAATTTTATCTATTGAATAATGTCCTCTCTGAGAAACGATTATTAATGCTTTTTCACAATTATAGTAATTCATTGCCTCCCGGATTCCTTCTTTGGAAACACCCCCAAAAGATCCATGCGGCTTAAATAATTTATTTCTTGCGACAAATAAAGCGGTTAAATTAGCCAAAGTTCCGTCTACAGTTACCGCGCCTAGAGAAACTGAATGATTCTGAATATTTTTCTTATAATAAGATGAATTTTTGGAATAAACAAGTCTGTGAATCCATGCAATAAACTCACGTTCTACAAAAGTAGAAGCTTTTGCTGTTTCAATTTTTACCTGGTTCTGATTTAATGAAGCTATTATCATTTCTACAAGAACAGCAAACCATGGAACAGGGCTTGTCATGTGACCTATATAATAAGGAGATCCGACCTTTACGGAATGTGAAATTATTTTTTCATGAATTTCCGGAAAGATAATTTTTAGAAGTGACGGATTTCTGGGAATATCCTCCTGAGAAAACATCTTGCCGAGATCGGATATGGAAATTTCACTGTGAAGCCCGCCTTTTTCAGCAAAATACTTATGAAGCATATCGAGAAGCATATTTCCATATTCTATAAATTTATCCTGAGAGTCCGGCAGGATAAAGAGTTTTTTAAGGTGATCAAAATCGGCTTTTACATGTTTTGTCATTATTCCTTCCAATAAGTCCATTATGTACTAATGCCTAAAAATAAAAATCATTTTTTACAATAATGATTTTTTTCGTAAAAATATATCAACTTTTTAACAATTAATTCCGATATTAACGTTACGGGGGGATGATATGACACTAAGCCAGAACGGAAGCTGGATTTTTCCTGAAAAAATTGAAATAAACGACATACATCATTATTCCGAACAGTTAAGCAGAGTTCGTTTTGATAACGACATTTTTTTTGATCTCAGCAATACTCACACTATTCATTCATCTTTTGTAGGTTTTCTTATTATTGCAAAAAAAGAAGCCGAAAGAAAAGGCGGGGAACTGAAACTTGAACTCTCAGATGAAATGAATAAATTATTTTCTCTATTAAACATTGGAGATTATTTCAAAGATTAAAGTGAATATGACATTTTTATTCTAGATGAAATGAAAAATCTTTCCTCATGCCGCAGATGACAGTATGCATGAATAATAGTCTGTTTTCCCCTTTGAAAAATACCCTTTGCCGATATTTTTCTCCTTGTTTCATTCCCGGTACTATCAATATAATCAATCATAAATTCACGTCCCGGAATAATTGTAGATCCTCTGCATTTTTTTGAACGCAGTTCTTTGATAAGAGCATCCCTAAAAGAAGGTCCTGCATAATATTCCAGATCATCAAGATACCATTTGCTGTGGGTTTTGTCTTTTTGAATAGCACGCAAAAATACATTCATACATGCGCTGGCATCTGAAAATGCACGGTGATGCTTTAACTCGATCCCAAGATGAGTGCAAACAGTATCAAGTTTATAGTTCTCAAGCCCCGGGAAAGCTCTGCGCGAAAGACTTACTGTATCATATGCGCTGATAAAACGGAAACGTTTTCCGCATCTTCTGTATTCCATTTCGAGAAATGACAGATCGAATGCCGGATTTTGAATTACAAGAATTGAATCGGATAAAAATGTATTTAGATCCTGAATAATATCCGGAATTTTATCACATCCTGAAACCATTTCATCAGATATACCGTGAATCCTGATGCTGTCATGAGGAATAGGCATGCACGGATCAATCATTTTTTCAAAAGAATCTATTTGGCCTTCTAAATTGAACTTAACAGCACCGATTTCGATTATTTTCTCAGTAAATGGATTAATTCCTGTTGTCTCAAGATCAATAGCGCAAAAAACAGAATCTTTCAATTTTGCATCCAGATAATGCAATTCCTCCATTAAAACTCACCAATCATTTTTATTTCAGTATGCAGTTCAATTCCGAACTTTCCAAGAACAGTTTTTTGCACATGCGATACCAGACTTCTTATATCTGAGGAAGTTGCTTTTCCGGCATTTACAATAAAATTAGTATGAAGCTCTGAAACCTGTGCTCCGCCTATTTTATAGCCTTTTAGTCCGGAGTCATTAACAAGTTTCCATGCAAAACTGCCTTCCGGATTTTTAAAAACAGACCCTGCACTCGGAAATGTCCATGGATGCTTCGCTTTTCTGTCAGATATAATATCATCTATTTTTTTCTGAGTCATAGAAGGATCGCCTTCAGGAAACTCGAAAACTCCGGAAACAATGACAGCACAGCTATCAATATCTATTCCTCTATAATGAGCCATCAGGGATTCCGATTTAACAGTATGAAAAACACCTTTTTTATCAATATAAGTAATTTCCTTTAACCAGTCAATAAAAGTACCCATAAAAGTTCCGGCATTCATCACAATGCCGCCTCCGACCGATCCCGGAATGCCGGCCATAAATTCAATGCCTGAAAAAGAATTTGCCACTGCAAATTTAATAAAATCATCTTTCATTACAGCAGCTTCGGAAAAAATCATTCCATTACGCTTTTCGATTACAGGTTTCGGCATAACATCTGAACTAATTCTCATCACTATGCCGCGAATTCCCCTGTCTCCGACAACAAGATTGGAACCTGCTCCTATCACTGTCAGAGGTATTCCCTCTTTTTGACAATATTTAACTGTTTCAGCAGCTTTTTCGTAATCATAGGGGGCAAAAAGAACATCAGCCGGTCCGCCCGACTTGAAAGTCGTATAATCAGCCAATAAAGCATTGGGGTAAATTTTTCCAATTTTAGATAAATCTTTGCAAACAGCTTCCATATAATATCCGATAAGATTATTTGAGTCTATTGAGACTTTAATATTATTGATAATTATTGTGGGGGTATGCTGTCAAATGATTATTTGAAAGAAATTACTCATGTGAATCCATTAAATCCGCATTTGCATCATTCAATTCTCTAGTTTTTTTTTCTAAACTTTCTTTTAATTTCATGTTTTGAGAATAAAGAGCTTTTGTAAAAGAGATTACGGAAATAGAACCAAGAATTGATATTATCAGAACTATTACCGAACTGATGTAGTAAGTTTTTTTTAAATCAGATATACTTTCGCTGTATTTTACATCAGATATATCAAGTCCGAGAAGACCGCAAAATCTGCCCTGTTCATTATAGATAGGCGAAAAACACATAAGCGCCCAAATATCATAATCCTTATCATACTTAAAGGTTGAATCAGAAACTGTTTTCTTTTCTTTAAAAGCTTTCTTTATGATATCCAAATCTGAAATATCATAAATAATTGAAAACCTGGAAACCATTTCATTTTCTCCGGCTCTTTTATCTTCAAGCAAATCAGCATCTACTGTGAATCTGGCTTTGTTTACATCTGAAGTCGGAATTATTATATATGAATATAGAATAATATCCTTCTCTGCTTCGCGTATTATATTAAGCTGATCGGAAATTTTTCTGAATTCATCAGAATTTTCAATCAATTCAACTTCATTTTCATTTAAAAGAAGCTCCGATTTTGAATCAATCTGGTCATACTGACCAAATACGGATATTTTATCATTGATGACAGAATATGCTTTTATATCCAGAAGCTTAGATGACATTTCTGCGACGCTTTCAAGCCTCTCTCGAGTTGCCTGAAGTATTTTTTTTTCACTGCTTCTATATGATATAAAAAGTATCGAGGAATTTATAAAAAATAAGAAAAGAAATAAACCGATCATTCCCTGTGAACGTAAAATATTAGGTTTCATAACAACTCCAATATTCTTATATCATGGTTGAAATCAATATTCAAATAAAAAAACCGTCTTAAAAAGACGGTTTTTTTATTATTTATAATCATGAATATTCCAGATAATCCTTTAATTTACGCGCTCTGGACGGATGACGCAAACGCCTTAAAGCTTTTGCTTCAATCTGACGTATACGCTCTCTTGTAACATGAAACACATAACCAACTTCTTCGAGAGTATGAGCATATCCGTCATCAAGACCGAAACGCATACGAATGACTCTCTGTTCACGCTGAGGAAGCGTGCTCAGAAGTCCGCTTATCTGTTCTGCAAGCATTCTATCAGCAGCTGCCACAGCCGGAGAATCAACATCTTTATCTTCGATAAAATCTCCGAGCAATGAATCTTCTTCTTCTCCGACAGGAGTTTCCAAAGATATCGGTTCGCGGGCAACATTTTTAACCCCTTTTACCCTGGCAACAGGCCATCCGAGTCTCTCTGCCAATTCTTCAGGTGAAGGTTCACGTCCGAATTCCTGCTGGAAGAGTCTTGTCTCTCTCGTTACTTTGTTTATCTGTTCAATCATATGAACGGGAACCCTGATTGTTCTGGCCTGATCGGATATTGCTCTTGTTATTGCCTGACGTATCCACCATGTTGCATATGTTGAAAATTTATATCCTTTACGGTATTCGAACTTATCTACAGCCTTAATCAGTCCGATATTTCCTTCCTGAATAAGATCAAAAAAATGCATTCCGCGGTTTGCATATTTTTTCGCAATTGAAACTACAAGTCTTAGATTTGCATTAACAAGCTGTTTTTTAGCGATGCTGATTTTTCTCTGACCTTGAGAAATCTGACTTCCGCATGAAAGAATATCCTCGGCTGAAGCTCCTGCTTCCTGTTCAATACGCCTGATTTTTCTTTCGTTGTTTCTTATATCCTTTACCAGCTCAAGAAGAATAGTCTTATTTTTAAGTTTTAGTTCTTTTACGATCAAATCTACATCTTCATCTTTTTCGGCTTTTCTGGCATAATGTTTTATATCTTTAAGATCTTTCTTAAATCTCTTTTCGATATCCTTAAAAAACACATTCGTTTCTTTAATTCTTGAAACCATAGACTGTATTTTCTGAGACAGCTTAATTATTTCAAGCTGATTGATTCCCATATCAGTAATATGTTTTTTAATATTTTCGCAAACTGCGTCGATTTGTGCTTTCACCTCTGCATATTTAGGGGAATCTTCTTCCAGCTTTTTCAATTTTGTCTGAAGCTGAAGAAATTTTTTATCTTCTTCCTGAATAAGTTTCATATATTTATCATAACGCTTTTCCATGTCCTTCATATCAACTGAAGAAAAATAATAAAGGGCATTTGTTCTAAGAACATCAGTAAGTTTAATCTTACCTTTTTTAACCTTGTCATGATTACGAAGCAGATCATTCAAAAGGAGAGAAGAGCCAAGTACGGCATTTTCAACCATAAGTTCGCCGTCTTCTATCTTTTTTGCAAGATCAACTTCCTGTTCACCGGAAAGAAGTGAAACTTTTCCGATATCGCGCAGATATAATCTGATCGGATCGTCGATTCCGCCGCTGTCATCTTTCTTCTTGGGTGATTTAGCACCTTTCTTAGTAGGGGGTGCCTGAGGTATTGTATCATCCGTATAAAACTGATCTTCACCGAAAGGAGTTCTCATACCTGCAAGCATGCTTCCTTTTCGTGTTGATTCTTCAACAACTTCGATTCCAAGCTGATTTATGAGAATAAAAATATCGTCAATCTTATCGGAATTAAGAAGCTTATCCGGAAGAATTTCATTTATCTCGTCATAAGTAATTTCTCCGTTTGTTTTGCCTATCGTAATAAGCTTCTGAATTTCAGGAATCGACTCAAGCGAAATTTCCGCTTTACTCATATACTAAACCTCACTTTCTTTATATCAAAAAGCCCCGAGCACTTCGCTCTTGGGCTGAGTTCCCCTTATTTTCTCTAGATAATCATCAAGTTTTCTTTCTTCGCGTTTCCACGATTCAAGCTCAAGTCTGGCTTCTTCAGATGGTTCTTTCGCGAGAAGTATAATATAATAATCAATTTTTTTTCTTATTATAAATGTCCTCATGGACAAATATATCTCATTATAACTTCTATCATAATCTTCATTTGTAATTTTTTTAGAAATTGACTTCGAAATAAAATTATATTCTTCACCTTCAAAATAATTAAACAAATCAGCCGGTTCTATATTTTCATTTTCGGAAAAAATATGGACAAGCTTTTCAAAAATTCTTCCATAAATAGAATCCGGTTTATTTTCTGAAAAATCAAATGCAGCTTTGGCAATCAAAGCCGGACTATTTACTAATAATTCATTCAAGTCTTTATAGCACCTGTCAATAAAGGCAATATCTTCTTTTTCAACAACAACTGCCTTAGACCGAGTGACAGTATTTAATTTTGCGAAATCTCTTATCAATGAAATATAGTCAGTCCCCAGAAATGGAGCTGCTTTTTTAAAAAAGCTCTCTCTTTCTGTATCATAACTTATGTTTTTAGCAATTTCAAAGATATTAGAAACAGAATTCTTAACACCTTTTGTCTTTATATCCCTTACAGCATAAGCTATGCTGAAATCATCTTTATCCAAAGCCGAATCTATTAAAAGAAGCAATTCTCTCATCCCTTTATTTACAGCAAAATCAAAGGGATCACCTTCTGACAGCAATGCCACCTTAACGTTTACATTGACATCTTTAGCTACTCCTATTGATCTTAATGATGCATTAAATCCTGCAGAATCAGCATCAAAAAGCAAAACAATCTCTTCGGCGCTCTTTGAAAGAAATCGAACCTGTTCTTCAGTCAGTGCTGTTCCCAAAGGAGCTACCACATTCTTTATTCCTACCTGATGGCACCCTATAACATCCAGATATCCTTCAACAACTATAGCACGCTTTAGACTGCTTATCTCGTTTTTTGCCTGCTCATAACCATAGAGCATTTCTCTCTTCCGGTAAATTATTGTTTCAGGTGAATTTAAATACTTCGGATCACCCGCTCCGATAACTCTTCCGCCAAAAGCTGTAACCTTTCCAAAACGGTCAGTTATAGGGAAAATTACACGATTTCTAAAAAAATCAAAATAATGAATACTTCCGTCATCTCGTGTTTTCTTAACCAAAACTGAAACTTCAGAAGCCTTATCTAAATCAGCTTTCTTTTTCATTAATGCGGATTTTAGAAAATCCCATCTATCAGGAGCAAAGCCTAAACGAAAATTCTTTATGCTCTCTTCGGTTACTCCTCTTTCTGTCAAATAATTCAGCGCATTTAATCCTGCATCATCATAAAGAAACTTTTGATAAAGCCTCATCGCGAAATCGTTTATTCGATAATATTCATCATCAGAAGAACCTTCCCCCTCGGACACATCAATACCGACGAGTTTTCCTATCATTTTAACTGATTCGGGAAAAGAAAGATTCTCAACCCTTGATACAAACGTAAAAACATTTCCGCCGGCATGACAGCCAAAGCAGTGAAATATCTGCTTATCAGGCGAAACAATGAAAGACGGTGTTTTTTCTTTATGAAACGGACACAATCCTGTAAAATTATTACCCTTTTTTTTTAGGGTGGGCACATACCGCGCCACAATTTCTTCGATTCTAGCACGAAGTCTTATTTGCTCAATTAAGCTGCTGGGAATTCCCACATCAATTCCTAATTGGATATTTTCTTTGAAACGATTTCTTTTACCAAACTGCCGTCAGCACGGCCTTTTAATTCTTTCATTATCATTCCGATAAATCTTCCGGATTCACTGGATTGAGGTTTCCCATTTTTTAAAATAAATTCTTCAACTATATCAGAAATTTCTGACTCTGTCAGCTGTTTCGGAAGATATTCTTCAATAATAAGAAGTTCACTCTTCTCTTTATCTGAAAGGTCGGTTCTACCGGCTTTATCGAATTCTGTAATAGATTCTTTTCTTCTTTTTGCCGCACGTGAAACAGTTTCTAGAATTTTTTCTTCAGGAAGATCCTTTCCTGTCTTATTTTTTTCGTACATAACGTCAGATTTAAGCATACGCAAAACGCTTAGACGTAATTCGTCGCCTTTTTTTAATGAATCCTGCAGATCGGACTCAATTTTATTGAAAAGACTCATTCAGCACTCCAAACGGGAGACAAAAAAATTGAAAGAAAAATCCACAGTCAAAGATAGCTTCAATAATATTATCGTCAAGTTAATTAATGGGATTTTAGAAGATCGCGGGCAGTTTTAGAAATGATTTAAAGTAAATTAATTGAAAGAAAAGGCGGGAAAACCGCCTTTTCTTTCAATTAGAATGCCATACCAAATGCAGCACCAAGACTAAAAGTTCTGTTTCTATCAAGAACATCTACGAGAAGTGCATCAATATTAAGCTTGAATTTTCTGCTGTCTTTTAAAACACAGATTCTAGCTCCGGTATTAAAACAACCTCTTTCGAAAGCATCAGGACCTATCGGGTCAACGCTATAAGAATAATTTGCAAAATCATTTATGAAATGAACATAACCTTTGAAAATGCTTGGTAGAAGATCAAGGTCGAATCCCATAGAAAAATCAAATGCCTTTTTAAATCTTGATTTATATTCACTTTCACGGGCAAAAGTTTTTCCGAAAACTATTGTAGTTTCGGCAGGCATACCGAAAAACTGACCGCCGTAAGTTGCTGCAAGATAAAGCTGGTAGAAACCATGACTGTCATCCTTATCAAAAAATTCAATCATCTGATAATTTCCGCCGACAGCAAGCGCAGAACTTCCTGAGCCGTAGAAATTAAATTTTGCATTTATAATCGTGTCATCTCCGCGAGTATCCTGCATATCATACGCAGCTCCGAGCTCAAGCTTTCTGAACAACTGAAAAGTCACAGCACCTACATAAGTATCATCATTGTCATCTTCGAGATATCTGGCGCTTACATCAACTCCGAACTGAGAATCTTCCCATCCGGTGTTAGCAGTTGGTGTAGAGATAAGTCCGGTTGAACCGTTCAGGCTCGGACTTTTGAATGGAGATGCAGAAAGAATCCCTCCAGCAATTAAAAAAGCTCCAACAATAAAAAAAACTTTTTTCATCCGTTGTTTCTCCTTTTTTTATTTAAAATCCGTTTTTTTAAAAAGCGGAATTACATCCACACCCATGTTCACTATATTAGTTTTACCATCATTTTCCTCTCTATCAATAATAACGCAAGCAATTTTTATATCTATTCCTTCGGCTCTCATCCTCTCAATTGCCTTGATGGTAGAAGCACCTGTAGTTATTACATCATCTAGAACAATAGCTTTTTTAACTTTTGAAACATGCCCTTCTATGTATTTTTGAGTTCCGTGTCCCTTAGGTTCTTTTCGAACTATCAGAGGGTAAAGGATTCTTCCGTCTTCAAGTGCAGCCAAAGATGTGGAAATAGCAATAGGATCAGCACCAAGTGTCAATCCGCCGATACCGTCTGCATCAACATCTTTTATCTTTTCATAAACGGCTTTTCCGATCAAACGGAGTCCTGCCGGATCAAGTAGAGTCATTTTGCAGTCGAAATAGTAGTTGCTCATTTGACCTGAAGCAAGTTTAAATTCAGCGGTTTCGGAATACTTAAAACTTTTTTCCTTAATAATTTCAAACAACTGTTCTGAAACAGACATATTACCTCTCAAACCTTTCCGGCCACAAAACTTTGAGCCGTTCTTTTATATTTTTTTCCGAACCGTTTTCAGTCGGATTATACAAAACTAAATCAGACGCATTATCGGGCAAGTATTTTTCTTTCACAAAAGACCCGGGATAATCATGCGGATATTTATAACCTTTAGAATTACCCATTTCACGCATCAATGATGTAGGTGCATTTCTTAAATGATATGGTATTTCTATAGAATTTGATTCAACAAATTCAAGAGCCTTATTTATTGCGGCATATGAAGCGTTACTTTTCGGTGAAGAAGCTAGAAAGCATGCACACTGAGAAAGAATTATCCGGCTTTCGGGCATGCCGATTTTTTCAACAGCATTTAAGGCGGAAAGCGCTATTGAAAGTGCTGTAGGGCTTGCATTTCCGATATCTTCAGATGCAAAAATCACCATTCGACGCGCAATGAACATAGGATCCTCACCTGCTGCTATCATTTTTGCCAAATATAACACGGCCGCATCGGGATCTGAACCTCTCATTGATTTAATAAAAGCTGATATGGAGTCATAGTGATTATCTCCTTTTTTGTCGTAAATGGAATATACTTCCTTAACAGCTTCTTTAAGAATTTCTGATGTTATAATTGAATCTTTTGATGTCAGCGCTGCCGTTTCAAGAATATTAAGCATTCGTCTTGCGTCGCCGTTTGATGAATCAATCAATTCATCTTCAGCTCCGTCGAACTCAATTTTAATTTTCGATAAAATATCATCTTCAGTTATTGCTTTATTAAGAATTTTTTTGAGTGAATCTCTGCTGTGTTTTTTCAGCTTAATTACGCGGGTTCTTGACAAAAGAGGAGAAATAACACTGAATGAAGGATTTTCCGTTGTTGCACCTATAAGTATTATATCGCCGTTTTCCACAGCAGAAAGAACTGAATCCTGCTGTGACTTATTAAAACGGTGAATTTCATCAAGAAAGAGCAGAGTCTTTGATCCTGCAGCTTTATTTTTTTTCCCGAGCTGGATGACATTTCTAACTTCTGATACTCCACAGCTTATAGCGCTTAAAAAGTGAAACTCAATATCAAGACTCTCTGCTATAATACCGGCAAGTGTCGTTTTGCCGCAGCCGGGTTCACCCCACAGGATCATTGAAAACGGAAGATTTTTCTCTATCATCATCCGCACAACGCGACCTTCGCCTGTTAGTTCCTCTTGTCCGAAATATTCTGAAATTGTTTTTGGCCGGATTCTTTCTGCAAGCGGTATTAGCCTGCTATCGTGAAAAAGATTCTGCATAATTTCTGCCTGTGGTATTTATTAAAGAGTCATACCTTTCGGTATGACTCCAGTCGGGACTATTCCCCTTTGTCGGCAGAACCTCTGCCGAAAGATTTACCCGCAGGCCCTGAGAATTTTTTGACTTTTCCCTGCACCGCCATGCGGCGCATTTTTTTAAGTCTTCTTCTCTCAGCTTCTTCTCTTTTGCGTTTTTTCTCTTCAGACGGTTTCTCGTAATATCTTCTTCTTTTAAGTTCTTTGAAGATACCTTCGAGAGCCATTTTTTTCTTCAGATTTTTGAACGCTTTTTCGAGATCGCCTTCGATCACGTTAACTAATAACGGACTTGGCATTTTTATCACATCCTTTTGGCTAAATCTAAAATCGCATATTCTATTGTCAAACTTTATTTTGGAGGTTCAATTGCTTGAACAGGACATACTGACGCGCATATTCCGCATTCAGTGCATTTATCAGCATCAATAATCCTCTTGTCTGCATTTTCCCTGATAGCATTAACTGGACACTCAGGTTCACAGACTCCGCAATTAACACATTGTTCCGTGATAAAATATGCCATAAAGCCTCCGTTTGCGCACAAAAAAGCGCAATTAAAGAATAATATTTTTTGCATCTATAGTCAACGGAAAATTTTCAAACTCCGCATCTTCCTATTTTCTCACCGTATTTCAATTTAAGTTTATCAATTAATAAATCAGTTTTAAATCTTTTCTCGGTATCTTCAAAAAGAGTATTCTGAACATCATCCGAAAAATTCGATATTGATAAACCTATAAGTCTGATTTTTCTAAATGATGCATTTGCTCTCAAAAGTTTTTCTGCGCTTTTCTTGGCTGTTATATAATCATCAGAATATTCACTAAGTGTTTCCGATCTGGTAATAGTTGTAAAATCAGAAAAGCGTAATTTAATTGAAACTGTTTTATATCTTAACAAATGCCTTCTGGCATCTCTTGTCACGTAATCTGCCATACTTCTAATTGTTGATGTTAACAACTCCGCCGAATCAGTATCTTCCTGAAAAGTATACTCCTTGCTTATTGATTTAATCTCATCGCTTTCAGAAACTGAATCTCCGTCTATTCCGTTGGAAAGCATCCAGATACGAAAACCGTTGCTGCCGAACATTGATACAATTTCTTCACATCTTCTATTCGCAATTTCCCCGATTGTATTGATTCCTATATTTCTAAGCTTATCAGCATATTTTTTACCTACACCCCAAAGTCTTGTAATATCAAGATCTGATATAAAATCTCTTTCCATACCTAAAGGACACACTGTAAGTCCGTCAGGCTTATTTATATCTGATGCTATTTTGGCACATGCCTTGTTTGATGCTATACCGACTGAAACCGTTAAAGAGGTTTCCTTTTTCACATCATCGCGAATTTTTTGAGCAATTGAAACTGCATCACCGAATAATTTTGACACACCTGAGACGTCGATAAAAGCCTCATCTATGCTTATCTGTTCAACTGAAGGAGAATATTTTTTAAAAATATTCATCACGCGCTCGGAATAATGCGAATAAAGACTCATGTCGGGTTTGACGAATATTCCGTTCGGACATATTGAGAATGCTTTGGATATGGGCATTGCAGATCTTATTCCGAATTTTCTTGCCTCATATGATGCAGTACTTACAACACCTCGCCCATTACCGTTCATAGGATCAGCTCCGACAATAACAGGCTGATTACGATATGAAGGATGTTCAATTTGTTCAACTGATGCAAAAAATGAGTCAATATCCGCATGTAAAATGTCAAGGCTCATACAGTACATATGTGTAGTATTTTATTTTTCGTCAAGTAAAAATTATTGAAAACCGAAAAACCTGATTATATAAACGCAGAATTGCCGATATATAAATATAGCACTTTATCGTACGGAGTAAGCATGAGTTCAAGACAGAAACTTTTAATCGATGAACAACTTAAATATTTTTATAAGCATTTAAACTATTTTGATGCATCTTCAAAAGAATATAAAGTTATTATTAATGGAATAAATGAGATAAAGGAACTACTAAGAAAATAATTATTCCTCAGAAAATTTTTTCTCTACAGAAATACCGTATGCTTTGAGCTTATTGTGAAGAGTTTTTCTTGATATTCCCAATACTGACGATGTTTTGCTCATATTAAATGAATTTATTTTCAAGGAATCAAGAATAGCCTGTTTTTCAACTTCATCAAGAGTTTGATAATTTGTTTTTTTTATCTTTAACGGAATATCAATCTGGTCCTGTGAAATATGATCAAAAATACTTTCAACATCTTTTTCCGTTATTTCTTTTCCAACTGATATTAGAACAATTCTTCGCACCGCATTCTCAAGTTCTCTGACATTTCCAGGCCACTCGTAACGGCAGAAGAAATTAACAGCTTTTTCCGTAAAAACAGTGCCCCTTTCGTATTCTGAATTAAATCTGGTCAGAAAATAATTTATCAGTACAGGAATATCCTCTTTACGCTGTCTGAGAGGCGGAATCTCGACAGGAAAAACGTTTAGTCTGTAATATAGATCCTCTCGGAATTTGCCTTCTGATACAAGAGTTTTTAAATTTTTATTGGATGCAGATATTATTCTGGTATTAACTTCAATTACTTCGTTTCCGCCGAGCCTTTCAAAACGTTTTTCCTGAAGTACTTTTAGCAGTTTTGCCTGAACATCAAAAGATAAATTTCCGACTTCGTCTAGAAAAAGTGTTCCTTTGTCAGCAAGTTCAAACTTTCCAATTTTTCGTGAATGGGCTCCCGTGAAAGCGCCTTTTTCATGGCCGAAAAGTTCACTTTCAATTAAATCCCTCGGAATTGTGCTGCAGTCAAGGCTTCTAAACGGAAAAAGAGATCTATTACTGTTGTAATGAACTGCATCGGCAAGCAACCCCTTCCCTGTTCCGCTTTCACCTGTAATAAGAATTGTGATATCAGTATCAATTACTCTGTTTAATAGAGAAAATATTTTCTTCATCTCGGGAGAAACCGAAATAACAGATGAAAACCTGAATCCGTCACTTACCTTTTTTCTAAGTTCGGAAACCTCATTTTTCAAGTTCAGCTTATCAGAAATATTCCTGGCAATCAGTTTTATTTTTTCAACATCAATAGGTTTTGCAATATAGTCATACGCACCGAGTTTCATTGCCTGAACGGCTTTTTCAAGATCATTTGAAGCAGATATTATCACCGCATCTATTTCTATATTATTCTGTTTAACTGCATGAAGCACATCCAGTCCGTCCATGCCTGGCATGGATAAATCTAAAAATAGAATTTCATATTCACCGGAAGTAAGTTCTTTTACGGCATCTTCTCCGCATGAAACATCATGCACGGAATAATTATCAGAAAGAACATGCTTCAGTATTTCTCTTACACCGCGGTCATCATCCGCGATAAGAATTTTTCTCCGCGAATTCATAATTTTGCGGCATCACCCCAAAGTTTTTCAAGTGAATAAAATTCTCTGGCCTCATATGTGAATATATTGACGGTAACAAAACCAAAATCGATTAGAATCCATTCCGATTCATCATCGAAATGACGCGGTTTTACAGTTTCATATTCAGCTAAGGTCGATCTTATTTCTCGGGCAAGAGCCCTGGAATGAAGCTTTGAACTTGACGTTGCAATTACAAGATAATCAAGATAAGAATTGATCTTCCTGACATCAAGAAGAAGAACATCAGATGATTTCTTATCAATCAGTACAGACTTGCATTTTTCTGCAATCGAAAATGTATCAAGCATTATTATTTCACCATATCTTTGCCGACTAAAATCGTAAGATCATATACCTGTGTGCTGTCAACGGAATGATAAACTTTTTTTATACCGGTCAATTCGGAAACAAGTTTGATGTCGTTATTGTTCCCCTTATTGCTTATAATCACGGATTCCTCAAGATTGTTCATCTGATGAGTTCCAAATTCAATTACGCTGATTCCCTCACGCATAAGAGCGCTTCGAACTCTTTTAGCTAATCCCGGAATATCAGTTGCATTTAGAATCTTAACACGAATATTCGGAGCATTTTTTTCTTTAACAATCAGCCAACGCAAAAAAGTATCTTCATACATCTTAAAGGATATTTCATCTGCAGAAAACATACCGTCATCAGAAACCCTTCCCGGAAGATTAATACAATTCAGCTCTTCGCATGAAGATAGAATTTCTGAAATTGACATTATTTCATTGTTCTGCAGATTTGTAACTATTGAACTTCTGATTTCATTTGCAGTATATTTATTCATAAACTTCATATACATTTCTCTTTTTTCGAATAGAGTCAGAAAAATATCCTGAAGCCTGTCATACTTTGAATAAATTGAATCATTCATGTTGATGAAATTCATTATTTTTTCACCATCAAGATAATTCATTCCATACACAGAAGAATGCACTGCCGCTGAACTTTCCGGCAAAAATATATCTATACCTTCAACAATATTCGTGATCTTACGTGCATCAGGCGCATAAAAAACTGCATAAAACTGAGGTTTAATTCTAAACGATTTATAAAACGCTCTGCTCATATCCGAGAAATCACGGACATCCACATCTTCAAGTTTGACAGCATTTCCGTCATCATCTATATCTATGGCGAAATTCGGAGGAAGAAAGACTATTCCGGCGCGTTTTGTTTCAGTATTGATTGTAAGCACACAGTTAAAACGGTGTTTATTATCATTAAATTTATTTCCACCGCATATAAGAATGCTTACCA
>JAKJGA010000104.1 GCA_022704645.1 Spirochaetota bacterium | reverse complement strand
ATCGACAAACATATTACCTCTGTAAAATATAAGAAATTATTTTCTGGACAGTAGCCGAATGAATTACTTCATTGCCGACTTTAACAAAAGGCGGCTTTGAATCCGGTGATGCGTTTTTGCACATACCGAGACAGGCTGAACCGACTACTTCGACTTTTGACTTAAGTTCATCAGGAAGAAAATCTTCAAGTTCAAGCAGATTGGCACCGCCCAGAACATAACACGCGGTTCCCGTGCAGATTGTAATTTTAGTCTTTTCCATTTTTCCTCCTTTAGATGAACTGCAATTCTGTTTTCTTTAAATATTTATTTTCAAGATTATAAATTATTTTTTTTATAATATTTCTTCTTATTTCAATTTCGCGCGGCATGCTCGGATCCTGATGAGCTTCATTAATTCTTGTTCCAACCAGAAAATAAATGATATCATTATTCATCATGATGGCAATCGCTTCTGTCGCAGCATTTGATTCATCAGAATTTCTGAATTTTCCGCTTTCAAGCAATTCAGCTATACGGCACAAAGTCAAAATACCTTCCGTTACGAGATCAATTCCCTTCATGAGCGATTTCGGCGGAATTTCTCTGCTGATTTTAGAAATATCAACTTCAACATCTATATCGAGTTCGCGAGAAACAATCTGAGAAGTTGTTCCTCCGCAGATAATTCTGCATCCTTTAAAATCACGAATTCTTTCAGACATTTCGCGGTCTTTTTCCGGATGCATCGAAGGACCTGTTACCAATAAAAGTTTTCTCGGTTCACGGCAGCATATCACTTCACAGGTTATATCATCATGCGCCTTATAAATATCATGGGCAAGAGCCTGTGAAACAACACTGCGGGATAATTTTCCGGCACCAATACCCGGATCTGATTTAACAAGCTCATCAATATATTCACCAGTACTAAAACTTCCCCATCCCAGCGGAGTCGAAGCGCATCCCATACCCGACTGAGTTACCCCGTCAGAGAAAAATACCAGACGGTTTCCTCTTTCAAGACGAAGCGTATAATAATTGATGAAATTTTTTTTTGAAGCCGAACTTTTAATATCAATACGTTCACAGTTTATTTTTTCCGCTCCGCTTTGTGAAAGGAAAACAAATCCGGGATTATCATATTCAATTATAAAAGCGTTACCGTCGGGTTCAATCCTTGCAACAGTAAAGGTCGAGTAACCTATTTTTCTTTCTGAACATACCGGAAGCGTATCTATTATGATTTCAGCGCTTTTCCGTATATCCATGCTGTTTAAAACAAATACGGAGGCCATCTTTGCTGTCAGTGTAGCGAGAACATTTGCCTTAATTCCGCTTCCGAGACCGTCTGCAAGAACCGTAACAATGCTTCCGTCATCCGAACGTGTCGAAAGAAAAACATCACCTGCAACACTCATACCGCTTTTATTTATCTGATAATAATCAACCTCAAAGAATAAAGAAGAATCATTCATCTTCATCCTCCTTCATCTCGGAAGCGTTGAATGATTCAATAATTGAATTCAGAAGAACTTCAGTGCTCGCGGCATTTTCACCGAGAAGCGCTGCAATAGTCTGAACAGTCTGAAGGTTTCTATTGATTACATTTTCGGCTTTTTCAATGACGTGCTTCTTTCTCATCATCGGACTTGTTATATCCTGAAAAATCCCTCCGGCGACATGGCCTTTCTCAATAAGAAAAATGCTGCAATGATAGAACTTATTTGCGACACGGATATCTTTTTCAAAGAAATCATTTCCTGTGCGTATAACATTTAAAAAAATGGAACATATATTTGCAGGAAGAATTTTTGAAAGATTCGCACCTTCAAGACCCGGACGCGCATTAAACATGGTGTCGGCTTGTTCTATAAAAAGACGCGCGAAATTGAGATTACATTCAATGACGGAAAGTGAATCATCAGCAATTACGACACCTGAAGGCATCGACTTAATAAGTGCATTCGCTTTTTTCTGCGCAAGACGGCGCATATAGGTAACACACATGGATCTTTCTGCTTTTTTATCAATTATCGCCCTGGCGAAATCCCGGCACGAATCATATCCGCAGCCTCCGCAGTTAAGCTCCTGATCCTCACGTGATTTGCCGGTGGTTTTTAAAACTGCAGCAATATCTTCTTCCCGATAGACATTAGTGTTAACACAGTTCTTATCCCATCCGGCATTTATCTCTTTGTATACAGCTGAAACTATATGTTCGCGTTCGGATGCTTTCTGCGAAATATTCATTCGTTTTGAAAGAAAGGATTCTTTTTTTCCGGCAAGAGGACCATTGATGCATCCTCCGCGGCAGGCCATGAGTTCGAGAACCACAGTCTTTCCTTTTTCAATTCCGCCGATGCCGTCGAGAACTCCGCGTACCTCGTCTACTCCCGAAAAAGCCATGTAACAGTTATCAGCGTGCCTTGCTTCGGAAATAGTCCGGATCATTCCTCCTTCAACGGGATAATAGTTTCCTGCACCGGCTTTTTCAGTAATAAAATCCGCAGTCTCTTCTTCTTTAAGATCACCGAAAAGACTCGCAGCCTCATCAAATGAAACGGCAATGGAAATCAGCGACGGATTTCTGTCTGCCTCAATTTTCTTTGCAATACATGGTCCGACAAACACAACTTCGCAATCAGATCCGAATGAATCCTTCAGCTGTTTAGCATGAGCCAGAGCCGGAGACATGAGAGGAGTAAGCAGCGGAACAAGATGCGAATAGTATTTACGGATAATCTCAACTACAACAGGACAGCAAGTCGTGATATTTATTTCTTTCTGCCTGATACTATTTTTTAAAGCAGAACTCACTGATTGTGCTCCGAGAGCAGTTTCACTGGCACCGATAAATCCGCTGCGTGCGAACGAATTAATGAAAGCATTTTGAGCCGGAGAAGAAATGCATGCTATATAAGAAGGCGCTACACTCGCAATCAGCTTACGGCCTGATGATATCATAAATTTGAGGCGGACTAGATCATTACGGACGCGCTTTGCTCCAGCCGGGCAAACCTCAACACATCTTCCGCAGTAAACACATGCCTCGGTTATAACAATTGCATGACCGTCTTCAATTTTTATTGCCTTAAAATCGCATACTCTGACACATTTATAGCAGTCCTGGCACTCGGTTTTCTGTGTATAAACAGGACTCTGCGTATTCATTCCTTCACCTCAGAAGAAAAAGCCGAATTCATTATATCGTAAATATTTTCAGGCAAAATTCCCTGATACATATCATCTCCGATAGACATATTGGGGCCGAGTGAACAGTTACCGTGACACAAATTTCCTTTGAGAATGACTTTTCCGGAAAGATTATAGTCTGATATATATTTTTTAATTAATTCAATGCTTTCGTTGTTTCCTCTCGAAAAACAGGAACTGCCCATACATACAGAAATCACAGTCTTATTATCACTTTCCATATCGAACTCCGTCGACAAATTATCGAAGAGGGGCAAAACGGTCAAGAAATTAGTGTGATTTTTTTCACATTTATATGAATTTTATTTGTGTATTTATGAATTATTTAGCGTTTTTTAATCTTCCAGCACATTTTTAATACTATAACATTCCTTAGAATAACCGAAACCCATAAATTTCGTAAAACCGGAAGACTTTTTATTAATGCGCAAAGATATAAATATACCGTCCTTTGCAAAAAGCGCCTTATATTTTTTAGAGTCGAGATAGGAAGGTTTGCCGTATTTCGCAGACAATTCTGCTATAAGACGGATAAATTCGTTTTTATCATTTGCTAAATCAGTTTTTATTGTAAAATCTGATACTTTATTTCCGTCTACTGATACAAGCACGGAAGAATCATGATAATTGCCGATGACTATCTTATCAGAAGTCTCAATAAACGGAAGACCGTTTACCTCTTTAAGCAGATCAATTTTACTCATACCGAGAAATATACCGCGGTAAGAAAAATCATCCGCAGTCAAAAACACAGAAAAAGCAAATGAAACAACAAACAGCATCTTTTTCATATACTTACCGGATCACCTTTATACATTTAAAACTTTCAGCTCAATTTAAATTGAAATTAAAAACTAATCAATTATTTTTCATCTGAATCAAAAAAGAAATTGAACAATCATAAAAACAAATTCACGGTGGAATACATTTTGCACAAAGAGGTTTTATGACTGCATACCTGTCAGTTCCATTCATCTCCATCGCCGCTGCCATTGTCTTACACATTTCCGCCAGATTTAAAAAATATGATCCTGTAAAAAAAGCAGGTGCCGCCGTTTTCACTATTACTGCAGTTTTTCTTAATGTTGTTTTTTTCTCTTTTCATTTGATTCCTGAAAAGATGCTATTCATTGCTGCTGCAGCATCCGTACTAACGGCATTTATGATAACAATCATATGCCTCAAAAAAATGTCAAACGGACTAGCCGAAAAATTAACAGAAGTTCTCGCTGATGAAGAATCGGCAAAAAAAGATTTCCGCCCTCTTCACGGAATTTTCGAAAAAATCAGAAAATCGCATGGTGAGAAATGCGCAAAACACAGAAATGAAATTGAAGACTGCTTTGAAGAAATACGCCCTGCACTAAACGGCCTGGCCGCGGTAACAGAACAATATTTCTTTTTTCTCCGGACATTAAATTCAAAAATAGGAAATATCATATCCGACGTAGAAATAATGAATAACAGCATCGCTCTCGTGTCGCAAAGCACCGGGAAAACCTATGAAAGCATTTCCAGCTTAGCCGCAGCAACGGAAGAACTTACTGCAACAAATGAAAATATATCCGTCATTTCAGAAAATGCAGAATCTATAACTAAAAATGCTGTAACTTCAACCGATGAAACAATAAATCTGGTTCACCGTCTCCAGGAAGCAAGCGTTTCAATAGAAAGAATTGTTTCTATGATTATGGATATTTCCGATCAGACAAAAATGCTGGCGCTCAACGCTACAATTGAAGCTGCGCGCGCAGGAAACCTCGGCAAAGGATTTGCAATTGTTGCGGCAGAAGTAAATGAACTCGCCGGACAAACAAATAATTCACTGACCGGTATCAACACAAACATTAATCTTATGCGCACAACTTCATCCCATACCGTCGAGAAAGTTAAATCGATTTATTCCATTATCAATGACGTAAAAAGAGAAATATCAAACACAACAGGTGCAATATTTCAGCAGAATGAAAGCGCAGCCGTAATATCATCCGAAACGCAAAACGTTGCACAGGAAGTAAACCGTATCAGTGAAGATGCAAAGAATCTTACACGCTCGGCAGACGGAATGGTTGAAAGCATTAAGGCGCTTAAAAATGTGGGAATAAGTATCGAACGCGCCACCCTGAAAAGCCGCGACCTGATTCATAAAATTTTTGACAACATGAATAAACTTTCAGATTTCGAATAATATCAAGAGGTATACATGGCACAATTCACAGCTCTTTCTCCCGATGTTGAAGTCAACGGTCAGACTGTTCTCTCAATTGTTGCGGGAATGGATACTTTCAGAGAAATCGCACTTGAAATTCTTGAATCAAAAGGGATTTCTTCCCCGAAAGAGAATGACTGGTTTTTACAGCAGTCATGGCTCGATGCTTTCAGAGAAATCGCCGATAATGTGGGAGAATACACTTTGATGGAAATCGGACGCCAGATCCCCGAAAACGCAGATTGGCCTCCGCAGGTTAATTCCATTGAAACCGCACTTTCTTCAATTGATATTGCCTATCACATGAACCATAGAATTAAAGGCAGATTAATGTTCGACCCGCAAAACGGATCGATGCTTGAAGGAATCGGCCACTATGCTTACAAACATGATTCCGAAAGAAGAATTACCATGATATGCGATAATCCTTACCCTAGTGATTTCGATAAAGGAATAATTGAATCTGCTGCTAATAAGTTTAAAACAAAAGGAGACAGAATAAGGGTGACTGCAGACACAGATAGTCCTTCGAGAAAAAAAGGAGCCGATTCATGTACTTATATAATTACATGGTAAAAATCTTTTCAATTGGGTTTTTTGATGTTATATTATTACCATAAGAAAT
>JAKJGA010000103.1 GCA_022704645.1 Spirochaetota bacterium | reverse complement strand
AGATAGCACTCTCTTCATATAAATTCTCCTTAATTGATAAATATATCTGAAGTGCATCAGATTATCCTTTTCATCGTTCCCGAAGATGAATTTGTCAAGAATAATTTTTAGGCTGTTCAGTCGGAAAAATTTCTTAAATCTTGAGTCTATCCGGTTTACCCGAATTAATCAATGATAATGACTCATTTTTTAAACACTTAATGCCATATTGTTTGCATTTTGGAGTTTTTTATACCAATTCTTTCAAGCTATTGAATTTGTTTTTTTGTTGCCGCTTTCGCAAAATGTATTAGAAAGAGCCATTCCGGGCCGGACATTATGCTTGACTCAGATCATCGGCAATTCACTCTGAATGCTATGTGTGATATTATTTTCATGAAAGCGGACTCCCGCTCTGCAACAATAATTGAAGAAATCGAAAAAAATGTTTTCAGCAAGCCATGGAATCTTAAAAATATTGAAGAATCAATCGCAAATCGACTTAACTATTCCGAAATTGCTGTAATAGATGGAGAATCCGCAGGCTGTATAATTTACTCAAAAAACAGTTTTGAAGCAGAACTTTTACGCATTGGGGTAAAAGAAAAATTCAGGAACAAAGGATTAGCCGGAGCATTATTAAAACGCATGTTCGATACGCTTTCAGAGGACGGAATCAGTGAAGTGTTTCTTGAAGTAAATGAAAACAATCAGGCAGTAAAATTTTATAATAAAAATGGCTTTACCGAAATAGCACGCCGGAAAAACTACTACGGAAATGAAAATGCTATAATAATGAAAGCAACTATAAACACGGTAAATGATGAAAATACTAAAAGCTGAATACATAAAAAGCGCAACTGATCCGAAAGATTATCCCAAAATACGCCTTCCCCACTTCGCATTTATTGGAAGGTCAAACTGCGGAAAGTCTTCACTCATAAACATGCTCGTTAACCGCAAGGATCTCGTCCGCGTCGGGAATAAACCCGGAATGACACAGAAAATCAATTTCTTTAACATAAATGACGAAATGGTGATGGTAGATCTTCCCGGTTACGGATTCGCCAAAGTTCCCCTAAAGCTTAAAGAGGAATTTGCAGTCATGATTGAAAAATTTATTACCGAATCCGATAATCTCAAAGCGATATTTCTGCTGGTTGACTCAAGAAGAAAGCCGGGGGAAGAAGAACGCCGCATTATAACCAAACTTTCAGAACTCAATATACCTACGGCTATAATCGCTACTAAATCAGACAAGCTCAAAAAGCCCGAACAGAAGAAATCGCTTGAGACTATAGCTGAAGCTCTTGAGATCGACAAAAAGGATATTTTTCTATCTTCATCAACGAACAAAAACGGAAGACGCGAAATTCTTCAAACTATAAAGGAACTGACTTCCGCATAAACTTAAGGAAATGAAGGCGGTCTATCATGAAGTTAGCTGTAATTTCAGACACTCATATCGGAGACCCTGAATCAACACTCGTAAAACTGGATAAGTCAAGAAATCCCGTTGACGGTTGCAATTTATCATGCCTGATCGAAGCTCTGGGTAAAGACAACGATTATCTGATCTTTCTCGGAGATATAATGGATTTTGCCGTAAATGATTACGGCGATGTTTACCGCATGGGAGCATACTTTTTTACCCGTCTTAGAAATGAAAAAATTGCTAAAAGATTTGTTTATATTCCTGGAAATCACGACTACAACATCTGGGACACGATCGAATATCAGTCAAACGTCATCAATCAGCTAAGTTCAAATCAAAATGTCAGACCTTTTAAAATGTCAGTTCCGCTTTTTATTGACGACAGAACAGGAGTAAATTTTCAAGATAGAATAAAACTCGCAGGAGTACGTAAACGTTCTTCGGAAGAACCTTATGGCGGAATGTTTTTGGACTATCTCATTGCGGAGAATATCCCCGGCACTCCAGGGTACATTCCTTTTATAATCGCATTTCCGAACGTATATCTTTTCACCGACGATGAAAGCGTTATAATGACTCATGGGCAATATCTCGAATCATACTGGTCAATGACTGCGGAAGTTTTCCGTATAATTAAAGACATCCAGCATCCGTTTTGCATGAAGGATTATGTAGCAGTAAATTTTCCGCTTTGCCAGCTCGGCTCAACCGGCATTGGACAGGCCGGACCTTTTACGGCAACGATTCTTGAAACGCAGAAAGACATCACAAGCGGAAAATGCGTTTTAATAAGAAAATACATCCTGGAAATGCTTGAGTATCTCGTTCCGCATAAGCTTCCGAAATTTATCAGAAAAATAATATATAACGCTATAGCGGATTCGGCAGTTAAAAGACTGAGAAGAATCAGAAATTCGGATTACATTTCGGATCTGACATCAAAAAAAGACGCTGACACAATAAAACGATTCAATGATTACATAGATTCATCAATTGAAGAGCTTCGTCTCTTTGAAACTGATTTCAATAAGGCTTCTGCTCCGTCAGCACCGGAAACTTTTCTTTTCGGACACACTCATGTTCCCGTAAATTCATCAGACAATAAAACACACGAATACAACGGAAAGAGAATAAAACTTTTAAATTCAGGCGGATGGCTTGAGATTCACGGGGAAACAGAAGTTGCATCCGGCGGAGAAGTTTTTATTTATGAAAGCGGAAAAAGATTCACATCAAAACGAATCAACGTAAATAAATAAACGCGATCATATACTTTTTTAAAACTTGTCCAGAACAGATAAAGTAACTTCCTGTATCTTTTTTCTTTCAACCAAAACGGAAAGAATATCACCCGGAAGAATAACAGTTTTGCCTGAAGGTGTGATATTTGTGTTATGCCTGTTGATCATTGTAATAGTTGTGCCGACCGGAAGATTAAGTCAAATTGGATTTTTTATTCTTATAAATGGCTGAACGAACAGAAAAGAAGTAAAGCAAACAATATAGATATTAAACTTAAAATTAAATAGAGTGCATTTAAAGCGGCAATAATACATAGAGGAATCCGTTCGGATGAAGTATATTTCTTTTTAATCAAAGTTCTTATCGAAATTATAAAAGAAACACATGACGAAATCATTCCCGTAACATAAAGAATGAATCCTGCAAAAAAACTTAAATCTCCGCCTTTTGCTATAAGAAGAATTATCACAGCCAAAAGCGCAAACAGAGAATAAATCAAAAAATATTTTGCCAAACGAAGTCCGGATGCAATCATTTAATTTCTCCTTTTGATACATAATACCGCGTATTATAGCATAATGATACTAAAACTGAAATCATAAAGCAAGATTCAATCAAGCTTTACACAAAATCTTATCAGTTTATGCCTGCTTGCGAATATTCATTCTTTAATTTTGCGTACATATAAGCATCATGATATTTTCCGTTATTATAAATTCTACCGGCAAGCAGCCCTTCTCTCTTATAATTGCATTTTTCCGCAACTCTTATGCTTCCTTTATTTTCAGGCATCATCACAATTTCAATGCGCTCAAGATTGAGTTCATTAAATCCGATTTTTTCAATAAGCTTAACCGCGTTAGAAGCGATTCCCTTGTTCCAGAAGTTTTCATCGATAAAATATCCGATTTCACCGATATGCGTAGAATGCTGATTGATTTTAATTCCAATCGCACCGGCGATTTTTTTATCATATATTATAGTATAATTATATTCAAAGTTCTTCTTTCTGCTTTTTAAATTCTGCGATAAATATTTTCTTTCTTCTTCGATTGAAGGTCTGATTGAGAAATAAATAAAATTATCATTATTTAGAATTTCGCAAAATCTTTCAGCATCGCCGACCTGCTGGAATCTAATTGTTGTTTTATTCATAATATTGCCTTTTAAAATCAATAACATACTAACGCAGATTAAACAGCTCATCAATCCATGCAATTGCAAGTTTGCGGAATTCCACATAAGTCAGTTCATCCGGAGTTCTATTATGAAAGGCGCACATCTCCGGCAGATCAGAAATAAAACGGTCATAATCTTTCAGCACGGTTCTGCCGCCCGCGAGATTTAGTTTGGTATAATGAGCCAGCCAGTCACGAACGAGTTTTATTAGAGTCTGTTTTGATTCATTATGATAACTGATATCCTGACCGCTGATATCGGAAATAAACTGCTGGTAGCGGTAAGGTGTTTTATCCAAAATCAAACATGCTTTTTTATTGTCTGGTTTTGAACCGAAGTATCTAGCTCCGAGAAATAATCCAAGCTCAAAAGGCATATTGAACCGAGGCAGTGAATTTTTATTCAGCCCGGTACATGATATATCATGGATACCGTACTTGCATTCTTTGATTATATTATTTATTTTTCTGATACGGATCTCTCCGGAGTCATATGCTTCCTTCGCGCATCTCGGGAAAAAACCGCAATAAGCGATTGTAAAGGTAATGGCGTTCAAAAATTCCTGATAGGTTTCGTCAAACGGAGCATTGATAAAAACACTATGATCGTAATTATTGCTCATAATTTATGATACTCATTTGACTTTTGACGGCATAGCGCAATCAGCCGCTTTTTTTATTTTTGCGGATGCTTTGGCATTTTGCAATACTTTTGACGCAGCTTTTGCCGCGCTTAAGGAAGTAACCTTCCTAGGCAAATCACTGCGGGACAAAGATCCATCAGTTGATCTTTTTTTAGCGGATTTATCTGAAACCTTTGATGCAGAGGATTCGGTTTTATTTACTGTCTTCATCTCTTTAGTAACCACATTAAATATCCTTTCATATAATTGAAATATATCTGACTGAATTTTAATGTCAATTGAAAATGAAGTTCATAAAGATTTTTAAACAAGGTTTCGCCTTATAAATTCTTTCCACGAGAATCGGGTTACTTTCAAAGGGCGTTCCACGCCCTTCATCCGGTAGCTGCATGGTGTCATGCAATACACAAAAGGTGTTTCACACCTTTAAATCCGTTTGTCCATTTCTTTTGCGTCGCCCAAAAGAAATGGACGAAAGAAAAGGGCGCCGCTGCGCGGTGCTTTTCGGGCGAATTCCTCGCACCGGCTTTGCCGGATGCTGCGGTCGCCCGAGTTGTGTCCGACTACGTCGGACGTTTTTGTTTTTTTTATTTCATTCTTCTTTATTCGAAGTGCTTTCGCACTTTGGGTCATTTATTTAAGGCATCGCTTTGCAGGGTTCATTCCTGTGCCGTCCGGCAGTTTGTAAGGCAAACCCATACCGTTCATTCTTTACGGCAAATTCCATCCATGGGTTGGACCGGACAAATAGATTCGGAAAACTCCTAATCAGGAATTAGATCACAAAAACGGAATCTGTTATCTCTCAGAACTTTTTCTCCGACGGAAAAGCTTATATCTTTTTTAAATATCGGTCCCGAATATACGAACGAATGATACTCTCCGTTCTCGCCGCATATATCAGCATCATTCGGGAATTCAGAAATGAACTGTTCATCTATGATCCTTCCCGCGAAATCACCATCAATAACGGAAGTATCAACGCATGTAAGAATTGTTCTGAAACCGAGATTCACGCAGCAGGAAACAATTTCAGTCGTGTCTTTTTTCCATAAAGGAAACACTGCTTCCATATCCAGCAAAGACAGTTTTTCTTCCCTGTATTTTTTAAGATCTTCGAGAAAAATATCCCCGAAAACAACTTTGGAAATACCATTGGCGCGGTACTTATCCAGCACTGCCCTCATACCGGCTTCGTATTCTTCATTTGAAGATCCTGACGGAACCAATACTTTTTCAAGAGGCAACCCGAGACTTTCAGCCTGTCGTTCCAGAAGAACAGTTCTTACCCCGTGCATGCTTATTCTGTCAAACTGGGAAGAGACAGTCGTCAGGAGCGCACTGACCTGGTATTTTTTCTGATTAAGTATTTCATAAAGAGCCATTGAACTGTCCTTGCCGCCGCTCCATGAAAAGATTACATTTTCTATGGATTCATTCATAATCACCCGCCATTGATTTTAATAACATTTTAACAAAAACATACTCTATGCTCTTGTGCTTATTTTTTCACCTGCCAGCCAGATGAATAGAATGCTTAAACGCTGAAATATTTCCGCTTGTCCAGAAATCACGATGCATTTCAAGCATCATGTCATTTG
>JAKJGA010000329.1 GCA_022704645.1 Spirochaetota bacterium | reverse complement strand
TAATTCTTCCATCCGATAAAGCCGATTTCAGAATGCGGATGTTCAACTCCGACGGAAGTGAAGCGGAAATGTGCGGCAACGGCATACGCTGTTTTTCAAAATATGTTTTCGACAATGGTCTAACTTCTTCCAAGGATTTGATCATCGAAACCAAAGCCGGAAATAAAGAAGTTTTCCTTACTGTAAAAGACAATAAAGTTACAAGCGTTACAGTGGATATGGGTATGCCGATTCTTGAACGATCCCACATCCCCATGATCGGCGAACACGGAAGTGTCATCGACGAAACGATTGAGCTTGAAGATTCTGTTAAATTCAACATCACTGCAGTATCAATGGGAAACCCTCATGCAGTAATATTTGTTGAAGATCTAGATAATTTTCCGCTCGCCAAGTACGGTCAGATGATTGAAAATCATCCTCTTTTTCCTCACAAAACAAATGTCGAATTCGTCAAAGTAATTAACAAATCAAAAATAGAACAGAGAACCTGGGAACGCGGCGCCGGCGAAACTCTTGCCTGCGGAACAGGCGCTTCAGCTGCAGTGGTAGCATCTCATTTAAATGATAAAACTTCACGAAAAGCAACTGTCAAACTCAGAGGCGGAGATCTGAATATCGAATGGAACGACAAAAACGGACTGGTTTATATGACAGGTCCGGCGGTAGAAATATATAGAGGTGAATGGTCTCTGAATTAATATCTTGATTTCGTCTATATTATAATTTAGCATCAATCAGTCGTTTCATTTGCAGAAGCCATTGCTCAAATATTTTTTGCCGGGGGATTTTTGTGAATACTCGCAGAATTTGGGCATGGGTACTATTTTGCTCTCCATTTGCCATTCCGCTTACCGTTATGTCGGGATGGCTGACTCAAAACCTGATTCTTGCTTCATTTTTCGAAAATCTAAAAGCAATGTCTCCTGCAACTGCATTGATAACTATCCTTCTTTCAATATCAATTGTTTGTTTAGAATTTAAAAAGAAAACCGCATCCCGTATTATACTAATCCTTTCAATACTGATACTTTTTCTCATTTTCTCAAGCCGGATCTTTAATTTTCCCGAAAATATAGAATTCGTGATAATTCCATCCTCTCTACTCGAAAAAATAGAAGGAGTAAATACCGGAGTAATTTCTTCATTAAGCTTCTGCATCCTACTGCAGATTA
>JAKJGA010000102.1 GCA_022704645.1 Spirochaetota bacterium | reverse complement strand
ATTAAACACTCTAAGGTGAGTATACTTTTAACAGAATTTGAATAGTATAACTACATTTTAAATATCAGCTTTTTGCCGGAGGAGGTAATGATGAAATGGTTTAATAATCTCGGGGTTTCGTTCAAGGTTTTAATCTGCTGTCTGGTATTTCTTTCTATCATATCAGTGCTTGCGGTTCAGTCGTATATGAATTCCAAGGCTGCATCAGAACATTTTAAGACATTCTACGATACACGATTTGATACAGTAAAAGAACTTAATATTAATATGAAGAATATTTTACAGCGCCGTATCAATATGATTCAAATTGTTGATGCATTAAAGGTAAAAAATGATGCCGAGGTAAAAGCCCGTGTTGAAGATTCTGAAAAGCTTGGAGCAACTAATGAAAAAATATGGACTAAGTATATTGAATCGAGCATGAGCGATGAAGAGAAAAAACTGGCAATGGATTACAGAGCTGATGTGGATGCCGCTTTGGATTCTGCAAAAAAATTCTACGCGGCAGTTGACAATAAAGATATACTTGAAGCCGAAAAACAGTTTGATATCTGGACAGATTATTATCGGAAGTTCCGTGATAAAATGGAAGTTCTGATTGAATATCAGGCAAAGCAGGCTCATTTAATTCTTGAAGAACAGAATCATGAATCTGAACAGACATCCCGGATTATACTGATTGCATGGGTAGTATCAGTTTTGGTCGGTATTATTATAACAATTCTTCTTGCATATTCCGTAAAGAAACCGGTTCAGAAAGGTCTTATTTTCGCGCAGAAGCTTTCAGATGGTGATTTTAGAGAAAGAATTGAACTTGATCAAAAAGACGAGCTTGGAGTTCTTGCCAAAGCGTTAAATAAAACCGCTGATAATCTTGAGAAACTAATCGCGGATATTATTACCGCAGCGCAGAATCTTACTCAGGCTGTTAATGAAATATCGAGCGGAAATCAGAACCTTTCACAGCGAACAAGTGAACAGGCATCAAGTCTTGAAGAAATTGCTTCTACTATTGAAGAAACAACAGCAACGATAAATCAGAATGCGGATAATTCAACACAGGCGGATAAACTTTCAAAAACAACAACAACTGAAGCGGAAGACGGAGGTCGTGTTGTTTATGAAGCTGTAGCGGCGATTAATGATATCAGTGAATCAAGTAAAAAAATTGAAGATATAATTAATGTAATAAATGAAATATCATTTCAGACAAATCTTCTTGCTCTTAATGCGGCAGTTGAAGCTGCAAGAGCCGGAGAGCAGGGTCGCGGTTTTGCTGTAGTTGCAGGTGAAGTGCGAAATCTCGCTCAGAGATCAGGTACAGCGGCGAAAGAAATTGCTGAACTGATTAAAGATTCAAGAAATAAGGTTTCTAAAGGAACCGAGCTTGCTAATAAGAGCGGTGAAGCTTTGAAGATGATTGTCGAAAGCGTCAGAAGCGTCGGCAAATATGTCAGTGAAATAGCTGCGGCAAGTGAAGAGCAAAGACAGGGTGTAAGTCAGATAAATGTTGCCGTTGAAGAACTTGATTCGATGACTCAGCAGAATGCAGGGCTTGTTGAAGAAACAGCTTCAGCTTCAGAAGAAATGGCAAATCAGGCTCAGGAATTGCTTGCTATGATGGAAAAATTCAAGATCAGAGATGAACTTAAGACTGAAACATATGCAGCAAAGCACAAGGAACTCCATCTCAAGTCTGCCCAGGCTAAAAAGACTGCGCCTGATGTAAAGAAAGATAAATCGCATGCTGATATATCAGACAAGAGAATGCAGGATAAAGCTCAGAAAGGAAGTATAGAAGAAATTCTTACAAACGAGGGATTTGAAGAGTTTTAAATATTTTTGGGAGTGAGTTATGTCAGAATCGGGAATTATTGAGATATTTCAGAACGAGGCCCGTGAGATTCTTGACAATATCGAGAATGATCTTGTTGTACTTGAAGAGACAAAATCAAGTGAAGTAGTAAACAGACTTTTCAGATATTATCATACTTTAAAAGGCAGTTCCGGTATTGCTGGTTTTACATCTATCAGCGAGTTCACTCACTCTCTGGAGTCGTGTCTTGATCTTGTCCGTTCCGGAAAAATTTCTATAACAGAAGATCTTATCAGCATTCTTCTTCAAAGTACAGACTGGATCAGAGGAACTCTTTTTGAAGGCGGAATCGGTGAAAAGTATGATACTATTAAGAATGATATTTTCACAAGATTGGAAGTAATACGAAGCGGTGAGGCATTACCCGTTTCGGTTGTTGCAGATAAAATCAGATACTATAGAATAAAAGCCGCTTTTGCCGAGAATATTTTTGAATTCGGGATTGATCCTTTAATTGTAATGGAAGATCTTTTTGAAAGCGGGGAAGTTGTTGAAAATTTCGTCGACAGACGAAAACTTTCAATGCTTTCCAAGCTTGATCCTGAAAAATGCTATTTTTCTTGGCGTGTTGTTGTAAAAACCGCAAAGTCAATAGATAAGATCAAAGAGGTTTTCCTTTTCGTTTTAGATAATAATGAAATTATAATTGAAGATATTACTTCCGAATATGTTGAAAATCTTGATGAAAAACGCGGTGAAAAAAAATTAGGCGATATTCTCGTTAATAAGGGTATTGTAACTGAAAGAGAACTTGAAGATGTTTTAAACGAACAGCAGAAAGAGAATAAAAAGATCGGCGAGATAATTGTCGAGAAAGGATTTGCCACTCCAAAAGATTTGAATACAGCTCTTGGGATTCAGGATGATATAAAGAAAAAAATCGAATCTAATACGGTTCGAGTCGATACCATGAAGCTTGATAATCTTATGAATCTACTCGGAGAGATTGTTATAGGTCAGGCCTCTTTAAACAGAATATCTGAAGCTCTCGATGAAGAACAGGGTTACAGACTTAAAAATGCTCTTTACGGTCTTGACCGCATAACTAGAGAGTTTCAGGAACAGATTATGTCAATACGGATGATTCCGATAGGTCCGACATTTGACCAATTTAAACGTTTTGTACGTGATATGTCAAAACAGATTGGAAAAGACATTCGTCTCGATATAAACGGCAAGGATACCGAGCTTGATAAAACAGTTATTGAACGGATAAGCGATCCTCTTAAGCATATGATTAGAAATTCCATCGACCATGGAATTGAAACTTCCGAGGAAAGAATGAATTGCGGAAAAGATTCGCAAAGCGTAATTTCACTTAATGCTTATCATCAGGAAGGAAGTGTTTTCATCGAAATAAAAGATGACGGAAGAGGATTGAATTACGAAAAAATAAGAGCGAAAGCTATTGCAAAAAATATAATTTCGAAAGATGATGAAGTTTCGGAAGAAAAGCTGAAATCTTTTATATTCCTTCCTGCATTTTCAACATCAGATTCGGTTTCTGATCTTTCCGGTCGCGGAGTCGGAATGGATGTTGTAAAAAGCAATATTGATGCGCTCCGCGGAACTATCGAAATTGATTCAATTAAAGGAAAAGGAACAACAGTCCGTATTAAACTTCCGCTCACTCTGGCTATTATAGACGGTATGCTTTTCAGAGTCGGCAATTCAACCTATATAGTTCCTTTGCTGTCAATTGTTGAGTCAATCCAGCCGAAAAAGGATGATGTAAAAACCATTAAAGGAAAAGGAGAAGTCGTTCTTGTAAGAGGAGAATATGTTTCTTTAATAAGACTATATGACTTTTTTTCAACATCAGCGGATCACACAAATCCATGGGAATCTTTGCTGATAATTGTGGAAACCAACGGTGAACGTCTTGCGCTGATGATTGATGATCTTATTGGTCAGCAGCAGATAGTTATTAAAAGTCTGGATTCTTATATAACACAAAGCAGTGCAATTTCCGGTGCGACAATTCTCGGTGACGGTTCTGTCGCATTGATAATTGATATTCACGGGCTCATGAGCGGATTGAAAAACGAAAAGGTGATTGAATGAAAGAATTATTTTTTTCAAAAGATGCCGGAATAAAAAATATAAAACAGCTGAAAAATGATATTTTGAATGCTCTTAATGAAGATTCTGAAATTATTCTCAATCTTTCCAATCAGCGAAGACTTGATTTGTCATCAGTTCAGGTGATATGCGCTGCAAGGATTGAGGCAAAACAAAGAAAGAAAATATTTAAGGTATCGGGAATGAATAATGAAATTATTAAACAATTTGAAATTTGCGGGTATATGAAAAAGGGAGGAGAAAAATGAAAACAATACTTGTAATAGATGATTCGCCTACAATAAGAGCCAGTGTAGAATTTGCCGTCAAGCCGATCGGTATGGATGTTAAGCAGGCTGAAAACGGTAAAAAAGGACTTGAAGTATTCTCTTCGCTTAATTCATCAGGCGCAGAACTGGGGCTTGTAATAGTTGATGTAAACATGCCTGAAATGGATGGAATAACTTTTATAAAAGAATTCCGCAAATCGGATAAATTTACACCTGTTCTGGTTTTAACTACCGAATCAGAAGAAGACAAAATAAAAGAAGGAAAATGTGTAGGCGCCTCAGGTTGGATGATTAAACCGTTTAAACCTGCTGATTTGGTAGCCGTGGTTGAAAAACTGGTTAGATAGGAGGAATGAGAAATGGACAAGGACAATAAAGAAAAAATTTCACTTGGAGAAGAAAATCAGTTTGTTACATTTATGATAGGATCAGAAACCTATGGAGTAGAGGTTTTAAAAGTTAAGGAAATTCTTGGCATGACAGACATTACTCATGTGCCTAATTCTCTTTCTTTTATGCGCGGAGTTATAAATCTGAGAGGTGCGGTTGTTCCTGTAGTCGATATGAGACTGAAGTTTCAGCTTCAGGAAAAAGAATATGATACTTTTACCGTTATTATAATTGTTGAAGTGCGTGAACGTCTGATCGGAATGATTGTTGATACTGTTTCTGATGTTGCGTCAATACCTGTAAGTACCATTCAGAATACGCCTCATTTTACTTCTAAAATTGAAACTGATTTTATTAAAGGGATTGGACAAATTGAGTCTCTTCTTGTTATAATTCTGGATGTTGATAAAATTTTGAATCACGAAGAATTTAAGAAAATTGAAGAAGATAAAACAGCCTGATGATTAAAACTGACAATTATAGGGAGGGACTTCCTCTTTATGTCATTTATCCCGGTGAGCATTTTTTTACAGATCAGAGGTGCTATGTTAATACTGTATCAGGTTCCTGTCTTGTGTTGTGTCTTTATGATCCTCATTTGAAAATAGGCGGTATGGGGCATTTCATTGTTCCCGGCACTTTGGGAACAGAAGGAATTTATGCAGATGAAATCGCAGAACATGGAATATATAATATAGAACTTCTTGTGGCTGATTTTGTGAAAAGAGGCGGTGACCGCCGGTCTCTTAAGGCTAAGATATTCGGGGCAGGATATGTCGTTGGAGGAGCAGTAAGCGGAGTTGTAAATAGTAACATCCGTTTTATTCATGAATATCTTCAGCGTGAAGCAATTGAATTAATGGCTGAAGATCTTGGTGGAAATTTCAGAAGATATCTGCTTTTTAAGCCGCATACTGGTGAGGCTTTCCGTAAAACGTTAATCAATAATGATTCCAATTCTGAGTTTGTTAAACTTGAAAAAGAATATATTGATTCCGCTTTCAGAAATAAAGAAATTAAAACTAATTATTTGCTGTTTGAGTGATTATGAGTTTAATTTATGAATTAACAGAAGATCAGTTTGAATATTTAAGCGACATAGTGTTTCGTGAAAGTAGAATTAAACTTTCTATGAATAAAAAAGCGCTTCTTCAATCCAGAGTGATGAGGAGAATGCGTATTCTTAATTTATCTAATTATAATGAATATATCGATTACCTTAATTCGAATTATACAAAAGAAATCGTTGAATTCATTAATGCTGTTACTACAAACAAAACTGAATTTTTCAGAGAAGGATTTCACTTCGAATATCTGAGAGATATTGTCTTTCCGTCTTTAGAATCTTCGGATGAAATAAGAATATGGAGTGCCGGATGTTCGACTGGTGAGGAGCCGTATTCTATAGCAATAACAGCCTGCGAATATTTTGAGGGAAGAGAAAATCCTGTAAAAATACTTGCAACTGATATTGATACAAATGTTTTATCAACTGCTTCCGAAGGAATATATA
>JAKJGA010000101.1 GCA_022704645.1 Spirochaetota bacterium | reverse complement strand
TTTTTCATTGAAACTTTAAGCGTACGCTCTCCGAATGTCGGAAGAAGAAAAACAGCGCACAGCGAGCATATCGCAAGTATAACAAAAAGTCTTACTAAAATTTTAGATTTCATTTATTCCTCTTATCTGTTCCTGACTCTGAATACTTTATGTTTCTTTTTTCTGTCCTTAAGCTTAATAATAACAGCTATCAGAAAAATTGCGGCTACTATAGCAATCGGCTTAATATAAGGAAGAAGCCACAAAGTAGCTTTTCCTTCACCTGCTGCAGAATCGCTCGAAGCCAATTCTTCTTTTGCCTGCTCAGTTTCCTTTGCTTCACTCATTTTTGCCGGATCGATTTTAATATCCGGAATTCTTTTCGATAAAAAATCATCGCTTGAAATATCCAGCAATTGAAAATTATCAGAAGCATTTACTTGAACAGGAGCTGATTTAGTCTCTTTTGCCGTTTTTGTCTTTTTCACAGGCTCAACGGGTTTTTCTGCCGTTTGGGTCTCAGCAGCCTCTGGCTCCGTCTGAACAGGAGATTCTACGGCATCCTGAGCCGAAAGAAACGAAAAAACACATAAGGAAGACAAAAGAAATAATTTTTTCATAATACTACCTAAACAAGTTTCTGCTGAATGGAAGCTTTGGTAACTTCGACCTTGGTATTTTCCGAAATTTTCAAAACAACAATTGCTTCTTCGGGTTTCAATGCACTAACAACACCATAGATACCGCCGACAGTCAAAACTCTGTCTCCTTTCTGAAGAGAATCAATCATTTTAATTCTCTGTTTTTCTTTCTTCTGCTGCGGGCGGATTAGAAGAAAGTAGAAAACTACCATCATTAGAACCATTGGAATAATAAAACTTACAAGCGAACCGCCTGCCGCAGCAGGCTGGGACTGTGCATACAAATTTTCAAAAAGCATAAATTTCTCCGTTTAATTGATTACATCGCAAAATAGTTTAAAAAGCTTTACTGTCAATAATATTTCTTTATATTCTAAAATCTGATATCTCCGATGGTAAACTGAAAAGAGAACTTCTTGTCGACACGAGAAAAGCCTCCCTGTTTAATCCCGTCCCATTGAAGTTTCTGACCCCACCAAAAACGCAAAGGCATCATCGCCATCTGGATTCTCACACCGAATCCCCATGAATATCTGAAATACTTCATTGCATTTATGTCGCCGATTTCACCCAAATTATAAAGCTCACCATTAGCACGGTCTTCAGCCATAGTTGCTGCAAAATCTTTATCCGCATATCTTTCCCAGCGCGAATCACTCCACAAAGAACCTGCATCAAAAAATATTGCCGTCCAGACATATTCAAAAAGCAGCGGAATACGCAATTCTGCACCATATTGAAGCCTGTGGTATAATCCGTCATTCCATGAGTCCGGAAGTTTACTGTCATCATAATCCCATCCTCTGACAGTTTCAGGCCCCCCTATTTCAAGACGATCATCCTCTTCAAGCCACGGATTTTTTGTATTATCTTGCCGTTGAGAGACTTTCGATTTATTTAATGGAGGAGAAATAAAATCCCCGCTAGCTCTCAGCTCAATTACACATTTATTTTTCGGAAGATATGGAAGTGAAAAAGGCGAATAATACCATGCCGCGGAAACTATCTGTTCGATATAGTGATCCTGACCGCCTAAAAAAGCTCCTCCGACAAACATTGTATCAAAATCAAGATTTAGACCCTTTGTTGTCAAAAGAGAGTGGTCTGTTGAATTGTGATACAGATTAAGACTGATAACACGTTTTTCCTGAATACCAAGAGCTTTAATCTTGAACGTTTCATCTGAACAGTTGCCAGCAGCATCAGTTATTTTCTTAAATGAATGCCTCCAGCGAATACCAACTCCATTATAAATCATAAAACTATAAGATAGTCCGGTACTATAACCAAAAGAGCGCTGACGGTATTCATCATTATCATCCAAATCATCAAAGTAAGGAGTAGATGAATCTACCTGATATAAACTATAAAAAACGGAAGCGTTAAACCCGACAGGTGAATCGAATACATAAGGATCCGAATAAGAAAGTGATGAAGATATTCTTTCTGCACCGTATTCGACCTTTATCTCAACTTTCTGAGCAAGACCCCTGAAATTGTTCTCTGCAACAGCAGCGGTTATCGCAAATCCTGTACTGCTTCCGATTCCACCGCCCATATTGATATTTCCAGTAGGCTGTTCCAGAACAGTAAAAATAAGATTTACTTTCTCGTCACTGCTTCCCGGACGGATATCAACATTGACTTCTTTAAAAAATCCCATCGCATAAATTCTTTCACGTGATATATCAAGATATTTCTGATTATACTTTTTACCTTCTTTAACAAGAATCTGACGGCGTATAATTTTCTCTTTTGTCTTTTTATTTCCTTTTATAATTATGTTTTCGACATCGACAGGTTTCCCCTCAAAAATCTTAAAATTATAAGAAACATATTTTCTCTTTACCGTCTTATTTCCGATTTTCTTCTCGCGTTCAATGACTGTTTTCACAGGAACAACACGGGCAAATACATGTCCTATTATAGAATATTCGTAACTGATAACAGATCTGTCTTGTTGAAATTTCATTTCATCAAATACAACATCATCATCAGTCAAATCCCCTGATAAACCGCGGATTTTGTCGGCAAGAGCATCTGAAGGATCTTTTTCTTTCTTCAATGAAAACTGTGAAGTAATTTTTTCAGTAGGAATAAGGACATTGCCTTCAAGACTATAGCCTTCGAAATAATATCTTTCGCCTTCTTTAAATTTTAACGTAATGTAAAGCTCTCTATCTTCTGTGATTTCAGGATTTTTCCATTCAAGACGTGTATTTTCCTCTACTATATCGGCATCAAGATATCCCAGAGATCTATAGAAGTAAATAAGCCTCATTTTATCCTGTTCGAATTGATCTCTCTTAAATTCCCCTGAATTCAAAAGACTCTTCGACTTTGTCTGCATCATTGAACGCAATTGATGGTCGTAAATTTTATTTATACCCAAAAGCGTTATACGTCCGACATTAACTTCCTCGCCATCATCTATAAAATAGATTACTTTCTTGGAATTTCTTTTACCTTCCAGTCTTTTTATTTCGTAACGGACAGTTGCATTAAATGCACCTTTCTCCTGTATCAGATGATTCAGAATTATGCTCGACCCTGCCTCAACAAGACTCTGCTGAAAAGGCTCGGATTCGCGGAAAGGCAATTTAACAAGAATATCATCGGTCTTGATTTTTTCACTTCCGCGAAACTCAATCTGCCCGACAGAAGGACCTTCTTTGCAATAATACTTTACTATTACACCGCCGTCGTACTCTGACACATAAACTTTAACATCCATCATGTTGGCATTTTTTGCCAATGCTTTTATATCTGCCTGAATAATATCTGACTTAAGAGGTTCACCGACATAACTTGAGCATAATTCAAGAAGATCATCATACGATTTGTCATATACCTGGCCATACTCAACAGTTCCGTCTTCCAGTTCTGAAACACCGACAAACTCAATTCTTTTTATTATTTTATCTTCATATTCTGAGGGAATCGTATATCCGGATTCTTTAAAAAAAAGAAAACTCAATATCAGAAGCGCTAAAAATGCCGCCGGAGGAAGAGCCTTAAAAAATTTCATCTTATAAATCAACCAAATCCGTTATTTTTCAGTAAACCGTCATAAGTATATTTAAGAGGAAATGCTGTCAAGAATTTAGCATAAAGAGTCAGATCAGTTCTTTACGGCGGCGAGAACGAAATTTTTAACCCCTTTCTTATTGAGTGCATCTATAACTGAAACTACTGACTCATAATTCGCTTCTCTGTCAGCTCTGATTATAATTTTTCCCTTGAAGTCTGCAAGTTTTTCGGCTTCTTCCATGATCCTGGCAGAATCAACCTTTACATCATTGAAAAATATCTCATTATCTTTATTTATGCTCACAACAGCCTCGCCGGTTATATTTTCATCACTTTTATCTGCACGCGGAAGATTAACATTGATTGAAGAAATCTTTCCAAGGCTGGATGTAACCATGAAAAAAATAACAAGGAGAAACACCAGATCTATCATCGGGGTTATATCAATCAGCGATTTATATTCTCTGCGCGAAGTAAGTTTTATTTTATCACTCATTCTGCATAAGCCTGTTTGCGTTTATTTCAAGCTCTTTAACAAGCGCTGAGCTTTTTGAAATTAAATAGTTATGAAAAATCAATGCCGGAATTGCAACAATAAGTCCGAATGCAGTCGTTAAAAGCGCTTCTGCTATTCCTGCAGCAAGAAGCTCCTGGGAAGACGCTCCGCTTTTTGATAACGCTCCGAAGGATTTCATCATACCTGTAATAGTGCCAAGCAGACCGAACATCGGGGATATTGTAGCAATTGTCGAAACAACAGCAATGTATCTTTCAATTTTACGCTGAGTCTTTTCCGCAACAAACTGAAAATAAACCGCAGGATCATGCCCGTCGGGTATTTGGAAAAAAACAGAAAGCGTTTTAACTATTATGCTGCCGGACTGAACTGCAACTCCAAGAGCTTTTTCCCTTCCGCCCGTTGAAAGCGCCGCAAAAAATTTATCAAGATCAAATGCCAGGGAGCTCTGGGCAATTCTGAAAAAAATTAAACGCTCAATTACAACAGCAAGAAGTATCACAGAACATACGGCAATCGGTAAAAAAGTAACCCATACCGGAATAAAATCAAAAATTGAAAGTAATGAAGCCATAAAACACCTACTATATCAGTACTCTTAGACCGAAAAGCGCAGTTACTCCCGATTCAGGGTAACCCTTTCGCAGATAATATTTTCTATTGTATAAATTTTCTATCAGCAAATCAGCAAAGACGGATTTGCTCGCCTTGTATTGAACTGAAAGCGAACCGAGGACAAAACTTTTAATTTTCTCTTCTTCTTCCGGATCAACATAGCGCGAACCGACAAATCTGTTTATCCAGGTTATATTAAAATATGAGCCGTAATATTTTGCAGAAACTTTGATATCATTTGAAGGTTTATAGGTTATATTTTTATCAGAATCGAATAAAAACTTTGTATATGATGCAGATATATCAAATGAATCTTTGACTAAGACAAGATTGGCTTCCGAGATAATGTCTATTGTATCGGCTTTAACTGTTTCCGCAGTCAAAAGAGATGCCTCATCCGAAGAAAAAGAAACCTGTTTGTAATTAGCATAATTATCTGATTTTTTCACAACTCCTGCAAACCTGAGAGAAAATCTATCAACAACTGTAAAATCAGAATCAATTGAGATTCTATGTACTCTTGAAGGAATCAAATAATATGCAGGATAAAGATACTTCTGAGGAAAGTAATACTCTTCGGGTTTAAATTCTGCCATATCATAACGGTACTCAAGGCTTGCCGAAAAATATTTAATACCTTTAAGCGAAATTCCTCCAATGGGAATAATCGGAATATCATTACCCAAATCTGTTTTACGCATATCTTCAAGACCGAGAATGCCGAAATTTTTATGATAAGCAAAATTCAAACCTATCAAAAATGCAAAATTATTAGTGATATAGAAATCATCGATTATTTCGCCTCTCGCAAAGTAATAATCGTCCTGATCTCCTATGGAATAATGATATTTTGTGTATGATGCTTTTGCTCGAAGGCGATTACTTGAAGACCATATGTATTCCCATCCGGTTTCGCCGTTATATCTTGAAAAACGGGTTCTAACATCATCCATACTTTTTCCGGATAACTGATGAGAATAATATGCACCGCCGAATGCATAAAAAACTTCAAACTTCGGGGAAATTTTGTGAATATTCTTCAGAGACAAATCAAGCCTTTCTTTCTCTTCTCGGCTGAAATCCGGATTGGAAAACATACCATGAGAATCAGAATCAATCGATACGTCTAGAATCGTCTTCATGAAAGGAGTAACATTAAGATTCCCTGTAAAAGAAATCTTATTTTCGAAATAACTCGAATTTACGAAAATATCTTCACCATAACCGTAGTCATTTGACCTTTTAAATGAAGAAGAAAGCAGATATACAAAGTTCCGCTGTTCCTGCGCCAGGTTAACCGCAGAATACATACTATTGTACTGGCCGTAAAGAGCCTGAAGATCAAGATTCAATGATTGGGCAGTA
>JAKJGA010000100.1 GCA_022704645.1 Spirochaetota bacterium | reverse complement strand
CCTGTTCTTCCTGAATTTCTTTGTTCTTCATGCGCTGAACATCATGTGTCCGTTAAGTCTTATCTTTCCGGTGCAGGTATCGCGTTTAAAGAAGATCCTTTTCTTGTGCGCGGACTTGACTATTATGCAAAAACAACATTTGAATTTGTTACAACTGCTCTCGGCGGTCAAAACGCTTTTGCGGCCGGAGGAAGATATAATAAACTAGTTGAAATTCTCGGCGGAAAACCGACTCCTGCAGTAGGTTTCGCGGCCGGCATAGAAAGACTTATGATTCTTACGGAAGCGAACCCGCCGGCGCCTTTGTCTTTGGATGCTTTTATTATATATTCTGATGAGAAGTATTTTCAGCATTCGGCTGAACTTTTGAGAAAACTCCGTATGGAAGGAATATCTGCCGATATTGATCCTAGCTGTAAATCAATGAAATCTCAGATGAAAAAAATGGATAGAGAAAATGCGCGTTTTGCGCTTATAATAGGGGATGAAGAGATAAATGAAAAAACTGTCACGGTGAAAAACACTGCGACACGCGAACAACAGAAAATAAGTGAAGGGGATGTTTCAGCCTTTATAAAAAACAATAAACGGTGAAAAAATGATTAATCTTGCCGGAAAAAATCCCAGGGACGTTTTTCCCTTTCTTGACGAGAGAAGTGCGATAGAACCTTTTCTTTTCGAAACTCTTCTTGAGATCGATCAGATTCAGCGCGCTTTCATCGCCGGAAAATCATCAACTCTTGCTACCAAGGAGCACATCAAGTTATCCAGAAATATAAAAATTCCGTTCACCATTGCCCGTGATAAAAATATAGATTACATTCTCGAGATGCTTCTTCACCGTTTTCCGATGAATATCGGAAGGGTTATTTCTTTCGATTTTAAATTCGATGACGCACAGAAGAAATTATTGATAAAAGAAACCGAAGAATATTCTGTTAACCTTCCGAGAGAACGCTTTGACAAGCTTTGTATGCAGCGTAATCAGAGTTCGCTTGATTCTCTCAATACTCTTATTGCCCGTTTCAGAATGTTCAATCTTTCCAAACTTGTTACCCAGTCCATAAACAAACAGGAACTCGGCAAGATTATTAATGCATCACTTGATAAAACGATTTTTACTTTTAAGAATTTTTCGATTGTGAGAAATCAGGTTCAGGCAACGGAAGAATTCTGTTTTCATTCGTCAAATTATGAGCATATAAAGCGTACGCTTGATATCAGAAAAATAATACCCGTAATCGGAGTGCGCATCGACGTTATTAAGCAAAAGCTGAAAAATTTCGGAATCTCAAGCACGGATGTTTCGGATTACCGCGATACCAAGATTGATTATATACTGAATATCCTCATGGAAGGAATTGCCTCAACACTCGCGCCGAAGGAAATGTGCGAAGTTAGGAATTTTCATTCTCTCAGGGAATGTATTATGAAAGTCGATAAGCTTCTTGATCCGGCACGAATTTACAGCGGCGATATTGTAAAGATAATCCGTGAAAACGGAGCTATTCCGGCGCATGATATATTTTCAACATTTCCTAATATTACAGCGGATGTTCTTTCTTCATGGGCATCAAAAGAAAATCTGAATAAGGAATCTATTTTTCTTTTTTCTGATTCTGCAGGTGCTGAATGGCTGTTTGATCTGAGGAATTTTGTTAAGCTTTTCGAATCAAGTTTTGACTATATGCGCAATGATCCCGTGCGTTTCGCTTCTCTTCCTGATTTTGAAAAAGACATGGTTATGAAGAAGCTTTCAGCATTTTACGGCGCTTCAGGTGTAATTCTTACCGACAAAAACGCTCCGGCGCAGATACGCAGCAACCCTGATGAAATGACTCATCTCAAGTATGTTGCCGAAGAATATGAAAACTATATGAAGCAGAAAGAACTGCGGAGTGAAGTTTCACAGGCTTCTATTCAGGGGAAAAAGGGATTATTTTCAACTTTAATCGGAATAGTGAAAAGTATATTTTCAATTTTTTCTGGGTCAAAAAGTTCGGCACAGCAGGAAGCTTCTGTTTCAAAAAATATCCAAAGCCAGAATCGTCCTCTTTCCAAGGAAACCAAGATTCTTTATAGAAAAGCATCAGCTGCAAAAGGTCCTATACTAGCTCTTTCTGATTTCATCGAACTGACTAAAGAAAATGATATTACCGTCGATAACATAATAAATGACATGAGAAAAAACAATCTCAAGATTGTGATGCCTGTATATAATGCAAGAACATCATTATATCCGAAACGAAGCGCGAAGGTTCTGATGCCGGATATAGAATATCTTCTTATTCCGGTTGAGGCAATAAAGAGTCCGGAGAGTATTACTGACTATGTTGATTCACTTGTAGGATTTAAAATGAAGGATGATTCTATCGGAGGCGGAATGCTGATTCAGATAGAAAAATATCTGAGAACAATTCAGAGACAGAGAAAGCATATGAAAAAGGAGGCTGCAAGAACCTCCTGATTGTTTAGTTTATTCTTTCGGACAGCTTCCCGAATTTGAGCAGTCGCATTTTCCGCCTGAGCTTTTATAGTCGTTTACGTAGAATCCGGAACCCTTGAAGATGATTCCATTGCCTCCGCCGATTTTCTTTTTGGAGTCGGCACCGCACTTCTCGCATACAACAGCGGGAGTCTCGCTCATCGAATGAAATTTTTCAAAAACGTGACCGCATTTTGAGCATTCATAGTCATAAGTTGGCATAGCTACCTCCGTGATCAAAAAAAAGTGAGCACCTTATAATGTCAATGCAATTTTTGACTTGAATTGAATGAGTTGCTGAGTCGAATTGATTAAAATGGAGAATATTATGAAGGTTGTAGCTTTTAACGGAAGTCCGCGTGTTAATGGAAATACCCAGCAGGCGATTGAAATTGTTTTCGAGGAACTCAGAAGAGAAGGTGTTGAAACAGAGCTTGTTCAGATAGGAAATAAAAGATTTTCGGGCTGCATCGGATGCAGAAAGTGTCAGGAAACAAAAGATATGAAATGTATCATATCCGATGACGGAATGAACGAAATCATTATGAAGATGAAAGAAGCAGACGGAATAATAATCGGTTCACCGGTTTATTATGGTAATATTACTGTTCCGGTTAAAGCACTTATAGAAAGATGCGGGACGGTCTCAAGGGCAAATGGTAATTTTATGCGCAGAAAAACAGGAGCGGCTGTGACAAGTGTGCGGAGAGCCGGATCTAACTTTACTTATTCTGCGATTAATTTCTTTTTCGGAATTCTTGAAATGGTAATTCCTAGTTCAACATACTGGAATATGACACTTTCAATGGCCCCCGGAGATATTCAGAAAGATGATGAAGGAAAGACCGTATTTGTCAATCTCGGAAAAAATATGGCATGGGTTATGAAAAAAACTATGGAGTGAGCTAATTAATTTACTAGCTCAATAAGACGATTGATATTTATTTCAGTGTTTATTCCTTTCTTGTCCCAGTGTTTTTTGCATCCGCAATAATTAAGGAATACGCACTGTGATGAGATTCCAAGACGTTTCATTTCATATCCGCCTGTCAGCAGATTCAGAGCACATGCGACACCGACAAGACCGGTGTCGTGATTGTTTTTCCATTTTATCAGAAAGCGCGAAAAATCCGATGAATGCGGAATAAGATATACTTTAACTGAAAATTTTTTCATCGCTGAAGTAACCTTGCCGATATTACATGAAATTGAGCAGGCGGCACAGACGAGTTCTTTTCCATCTGATTTCGCCTTGCAAATATTTTTATCATTTCTCATACATGTCGGCAGAAGAACGGCTTTGTTCTTTTTAGCTGAAAATTCTTTTTTCATGTTCCGGTTAAGTATTTCTGCGCCGATCATATTCATTAAGTATTCATTAGGCTTTCTATTGACAAAAAAATAATTTTCACGGTAGCGGTAATATATTTCAGAATCTTTTAAAAAGATGTCAGTGTTATGTAAATATTTTGATAAAGTATCAGCAGCGCTATTATAAACTGAATTTGATAAATTCAAAGATTCGGTGATGGTGTTACTTTGTTCTTTTTCATTAAGAGATAGAAGATAATAATAAAAATAATTTAGGCGGATGACTTCTTCCTTGAATTCGCCGGTTGCCGTGAGCCATTTGAGAAGGTGACTGAATTCAGTTGCTGTTTTATTTATCAGATCAGGAGTTTCTTTGTGATTGAGGATAATATATGATATTATACCGCGAACCCAATCAGAATATTTTTTAATTAGACTTCCATTGTTTCTGATACGGTAAAGATAATTTATTACGGGGAAGAAAAAGCTTTTTGTCTTATGAGCGCTTCCGATATAGTTTTTCCAGAGAGTTCCGGCGATAAGAATTTCGAGTAAGTGTTCAGTTTTGTCTCTTGCACTTTCAATCGAGTGCTGTCTGATGAATTCAGAATAATTCTTAACAATAAATTTCTGTTTTATACCCAGATTGCTAAGTAATTTATCTGTAAATTGAGTTAAGTTTTTATAGAAACTCTTTTCGCTCAGAAGATATGTCGGAGCATTACTTTTTATCATAAAGATAATGTTTTAATATATCTCTTTCAGCGCAAATATTTTTTGATATCAGGATATACTATTACATAATATATTTCTGCTTCGGAACCGTTAAATATATTTTTTCTGATTTCACCGAGTTTTACGGTATCGATGCTTTTAAATTTTTCCTTTGCGATCATCTGGGCATTCAGGAGAGCTGCTTCCTTTGCAGACTCTTCCTTTTGAATTCCTTCGAGACCATCTTTCGGGTATCCCGCACATTTGATGAGATATTCATTCTGGCTAATTTGTTTTGCTTCGATGAGAACTGGACGGCTCATTGTTAAGTTGTCGTTTTCGCGGCATGATGTGAAAACTAAAAGAAATAATATTACCGAAAGCGGGATAAATAAAAATCTATAATTCATAAATCACCTCAATTAGTCAAATTATCTCAACCCATTGTATCACATGCGCGTATAAATGTAAACAGCAATTACTCCATGTATTCTTGCAGGTTTGACTATCATATATTTTTCAATATGTTAAAAAATATTATCGGGTTAAGATGTTTTTTGTGTTTTGGACTGCTTCAAAATATAAGAAGCAGTCCAAGTTTTGAGATTAATCCAGAATTATTTTAAATTTTCCCTGGGCAAGAAATTTCTTGTTTTTCCATTTAGTTTTTCTTATAACTTTGGCTAGTTGTTCTTTTTCTTCATAAGAAACATTCCCGTTGATATCTGTTTTCGCGACTGTTACTTTCTTGTTTTCTCCGGTTACGGTTTCACCGAGATCATCAAAAGAAAAAACCAGTATTGTAACTTCGATCTGTTTAAGATTGTACTTGTCCTTCCATTCTCTCATTTTTTCAGGAGAAAAAATAATTTCATTTCCGACTTCATCTCCAGTATGAAATTCAAAAGTTGACGGTTTATCCGGGTTAAATGGAAAATAATAATAAGAGAACGGGACTCCGGTTGATTGATAGTCTGGAAAATAGCGCGACCATTCTGTTCTTTCTCCATAATCATCGGGGTCTTTGTTTCTCCATGTCCAGTCTATAATGGTTCCACCTTTATCTTCATCAAATTTTGATGCATTTCCGCCTACTCCTTTAAGAGTCATTGTGATAACACGTACATCATGCTTGAACGATGATATTTTTTTTCCTAAGAAAGCACGGTAGTAAAAAGTGTCCCATTGTTCCATGTCGCTTAGTTTTACCGAACCAATAACCGGATTCTTATATCCTTCGTCATCATTGTAGGGTAAGACTTCCCCGATAATAACATTACCGATTCCGTTTGTAATGCGTTCGTATTTCGATTTTGCAAAAGAGTCTGCAGAGACTGTCAAAATCGATAAAACAAACAGAATTAACGTTGTTTTAAATGCAATGTGTTTCATTCGAAATCACCTTCCTTAAATAGAATATTAACTCAAAAAATGACTGAAAGCTGCTTGCAGCCAAGAGTTTATCTGAAAATAATGCCATATCGTAAAAGTTTTGTCGTTCAAACCCATGGGATTGAACAAATATATGAAAGATAATCGCTTATTGATTCCGGGTTATAGGTTTAAGGAGATATTTTATGCTTTTCGATTTAATATATCTTTTTTGCGTCGGATTCGGATGCTTTTTTTCTATAATACTATTATTCCGCAGGGAATTTTCTGTAAAATTATTTTCACTAATTCTGATTCTTCTGAATTATGAAATA
>JAKJGA010000099.1 GCA_022704645.1 Spirochaetota bacterium | reverse complement strand
TTTATTTCATCTCTTGTTTCGTCATCAAAAGGGGCATTGCTCCATTTTTCCGCAAGCTCAAGAATTTTGCTTTCCATATTTACCTCTGTAAATTATTCTAAATTCATAATTTTTGCGCCGTATTATACGTCAATGAAATATTTGATGTATTTTTCTCCATTTCAGCGTATGTGTTGGTATAATATTGAATACTATAGAAAAAGTAAAACACTTCATTGAAAAGCATAACCTGGTTGGAAAAGGAGATAAGATTCTTCTTGCGATGTCTGCGGGTAAGGATTCTGTTTTTCTTTTTGACGTGTTTATGAAAATAAAGAATCAGTTGGAGATTAATTTTTCTGTTTTTCATCTTAATCATAAAACGCGGAACGGTGAAAGCGATCTTGATGCCGGTTTTGTTGAAAAACTTTGCAGAGAAAATAATATCGATTGTTTTATGTTTGAACATTCGTTCGGTAATATTCCTTCGTTTGAAGAAACTGCGCGTGATAAAAGATATGAACTGCTTCAAAAAATTGCCGAAGAAAATTCTTTTAATAAAATTGCGACGGCTCACAATGCTGATGATAATTATGAAACTGTTCTGATGAGACTGTTTTCCGGAACATCAATATACGGAATGCGCGGCATAAGTCCTTTGCGCGGTATGTTTATCCGTCCGATGCTTTGCGTCGGTATAAACGAAATATATGAGTATATTGATAAAAATAAACTCAGTTTCAGATATGATTCGAGCAATGACGATGAAAAGTATCTCCGAAATTATATGAGGACAAAAATATTTCCTGCGGTAAGTGAGCGTTTTCCTGACTACCGTAATGCTCTTGATTCTATTATCTCTCATTCGCGTGAAACGGATGAATTTATTTCATCGTTGATTTCTGAATATTATGATATTACGAAACATGTTGATTCGGTTGAATTTATTGAAAAGAAAAAATCATCTCCGTATATCTTTAAAAAAACAGTATCGGATATTTTCAGATCGGATTTTCATACTTATATTACCGGCGAAATACTCGATGAGATTATCAGAAAAAACAAATCAACTAAAAGAAATATCGTATTATATTCTTCCGGAAAAATATGTTTAGAGCGTATTTTTAAGGCTGATAAGATTATATTTCGTTTTTCAAGAGTTCATAAAACGGCTGATGTTGCTTTTAATGAATTCAACTGTTCAATTGATGATATATCCGGTAAACGGATAGAAGCTTGCGGTTATTTTTTTTATTTTGAATTATTGGAATATTCTGATAATATGAATTTAGATGATTCAGAAGTCATTTATATTGATGTTTCATCATCCAATAGTGTTTCATTTGAACAAAAAAAAGACGGAGACAGATTTCTTTCAGGCGGAAAAATGAAAAAGATAAAAGAAATATTTATTGAGAAGAAGATGAATAATGATCAGAAATCGTTATTTCCGGTAATAAAAATAGATTCCGTAAACGCTGCTCTTCCGTTTTCTTTTTATGATCTCGGAAAAAACAGGGTTTCAGACGCATTTATGGTAAAAAGCGGCACCAAAAAAATACTTGCTATAAGAAGTGCCGGAAAAATACAGTGATAGTAAGGTTTATCAGGAGAAGTATTTAATGAATAAAGGTTTTAAACAGTTAGCGCTTATTCTTCTTGTTGTGATGCTTGCGGTGATGATTTTTACTCTTGATCCGGGAAAAGATAAGAAAACCGAAGAACTTGGATATAATGAATTTCTTCAGTATGTGAATGATAACCGTATAGTTGAGCTTACTATTAATGAGAACCGCATAATCGAAGGTGCTTTTCTAAAAGATAATGCTCCGGTTAAATTTAAGACAATTATTCCGTACCAGGATAATGCGCTTGTACAGAAACTTGTTGAAAAAAATGTAAAAATGAAAGGGAAGATGCCGGAAGAAGGTCTTTTTTACAAATTTCTCATGAGTCCTCTTCCGTGGCTTTTGATGCTTGTTCTTCTTTTCTTTTTTCTAATGCGTCAGTTCCAATCAACCGGAAGCAAGGCGATGAATTTCGGAAAGACAAGAGCAAAACTGCATCATGATTCAAATAACAAAGTTACATTTGACGATGTTGCCGGAATCGATGAAGCGAAGGGCGAACTTTCAGAAATTGTTGATTTCCTTAAGAAACCCGAAAAATATATTAAACTCGGTGCGAAGATACCTAAGGGTGTTCTTCTCGTGGGCCCTCCGGGCACTGGTAAAACTCTTCTTGCCCGTGCGATTGCAGGTGAGGCCGGAGTTAAGTTCTTCTCTATAAGCGGATCAGATTTTATGGAGATGTTTGTCGGTGTCGGTGCTTCAAGAGTCAGGGATTTGTTCGATCAGGGGAAGAAAAATTCTCCGTGTATCATATTTATAGATGAAGTCGATGCAATAGGAAGACTCAGAGGTGCCGGTCTCGGCGGCGGTCATGATGAAAGAGAACAGACTCTGAATCAGCTTCTTGTTGAAATGGACGGTTTTGAAACAAACGAGGGTCTTATAATAATTGCCGCAACCAACAGACCAGATGTTCTTGATCCGGCTTTATTGCGTCCGGGAAGATTCGACCGTCAGGTTATTGTTGATGTTCCAGATGTAAGAGGCCGTGAAAAGATTCTTGCCGTGCATTCAAAAAAGATTCCTCTTGCGAAAGATGTTGATCTTAAGATTGTTGCGCGGGGAACTCCAGGCTTTACCGGAGCAGATCTTGCTAATCTTATTAACGAAAGTGCAATTATGGCGGCCCGCAGAAACCGCTCAAGAGTTAATATGTCAGATATCGACAGCGCTAAGGACAAAATAATGATGGGTCCTGAACGTAAGTCGATGATAATTACTGAAAAGGAAAAAGAGATTACCGCATATCATGAAGCAGGACATGCGTTAATCGGGCTTCTTACTGATGATAATGAAGATGTGCATAAAGTTACTATAATTCCGAGAGGACGTGCACTGGGTCTTACACTGCAGCTGCCTCATGAGGAAAAATATACTCATACGAAAAAATACTGGATTGAAAGGATTTCTCTTCTTTTCGGCGGTCACATTGCAGAAAGATTAAAATTCGGCGATTCTTCAACCGGCTCAAGCAATGATATAGAACGCGCTACGCAGATTGCAAAGAGAATGGTCTGCGAGTGGGGTATGAGTGAAAAGCTCGGTCTCATGTCTGTCGGCAGCAGGAATGATCAGGTATTTATCGGCCGTGACTGGGTGCATGAGAAAAATTACAGTGAAAATACAGCTCAGATAATTGATGAAGAAATAAAATCAATTCTTAGCAGTTGTGAAAAACGTGCGACTGAACTCATCAGCGGAAATCTTGATAAGTTTGAAAAAATCGGAAAATATCTGATAGAAAGGGAAACTCTGAACGCTGATGATCTTGCCTTAATAATGAAAGGTGAGGATCTTCCGGCTGTCAATGGAGAAGAAAAAGTCAGCAGTTCATCCGAAGAAAAGGAAACAGAGGACGCATGATCGATGATCTTGACTCAATACTGAACAATATTGACGATAATTCATTTGATTATAAAAACGTAAAAGATGCTGAAAAAGTTCAGCAGGAAAAAAATGCCAGGCGTTCTGATAAGAATACCGGTGAAACAACCGAAATTAAATCCGGTTATATCTTCGAGATAAAGAAATATAAATCACTGGAGGCTGTAAGAGCCTTCCAGTGCGGTTATTCCGAATACTTAAACGGTCACATGCTGACAGCGCAAAAGATTAAGGACGCCATGAATGACATGGCTGTCCCTTCTCTTGTTTCAGATATTTTAAAAAAGCACCGTTATACATTTCAGAAAATCGTTCAGAATGTAGAGATGTATTATAATGATTTTATTACAAAACAAAATCCTACCGCACTAGCCAAAAAGTCAAAAGCAGATTTTCATATATTTTTTACTGTTGAAGAACCGACATCTCAGAGAATTGATTTTCTATCTCTAAAAGAACTCTTTTTGCGTCTAAGGGAATTCAATTCAAAAGTTAAAAAAGAATGGAATGATATTAAAGCCGCCTTCGGCGTATTTAATATTGTCAAAGAAGGAGCTGCTTATTATCAGCAGTATGTTCAATATGCTATTGAGGCATTGGAAATATGTGAGAAGACTGATATTTTTTCAGGCTATCTATCCGTCGTTATAGGAATACCTGAAGAAGACCGGGATCTTCTTGAAAAAGATATCTATCAGAAGATATATTTCCGAGAAACAATGAAATACTCTTATGATTCCCTTTTTGCTGAAGATGCTAAAGAAGAAAAAGAAGAATCTCCGCGGATTGATTCACTGCTTGATCTCGACGAAAATGAGCCTGGAGAGATAAAAAAAGAAACTAAAAAAGAAAATATCAGCCGTATAGAAGTGAAAAGTCTTTCAGTCGATCAGATTAAAGTTCCGTCGATAATAACCGAAAGTGAAGAAGAACTTCTGAAATTTAATCTGTCCGATTATTTTACACTAAAAGGCAAGCTTGCATGGAATACCCGGGAACCGTATGTTATTTCAGTTTCGGCTCCAATTCTTGAAAAGAATAAGCAGGATCTTGCAAATACGATTTTATTCATTGAATCAAAAGATGATTTCCTTCATCTTTCTGGTTCAATAAAGCGGGCGATGATTAAATATCAGAGAGACAAAAACAATGCAATCGCCGAAAAATATGAAGAATTTCTTTTTAAAAAAATTACAACAACTCTTTCGGAAGCAGCATCTTTTTTTGAATTAGACGAAAACAAGCTCTTTATTTATCACATAGGACCTCTAACAGTATGGAAAATAATGAAGGCTGTTTTCGATAGTGAAGAAATCGGTTTATGTCTTAAGCATCTTGGAGACAATAAGGTTTCTCGGTTTTTTCCTGATGAATTTATAAAACTTTCGATTTTAAAATGGTTTGAGACAAATATAAATATTTTTGATCTTCCCTTTGACAGAATTCAGGATTTCAATGAGATAAAAAAACAGATAACAGATAAATATGAATCCGAAAAAACATCTAATCTTAAAAAGGTTTCAATTGCAGCGGCTCAGCATTATCTTAAAACAGGAAATAAAATTTCAGAATATGCTCTTTTAAACGCAAAGGCAAAGGATCTTTTCGGAGTAATGAATATTCCGGTATATCAGAGATTTGTAGATAAAAGCATATTTGTAAAATAAATTTATGAGTATACTTCTGATGTAATTCTTTCAATTATTTTCATTCTCATTCCTTTCTTCTGTGCATTATCAAAAAACATTTCTATATCACGACTATTCTCCGCTTTTATTTCAGAGATGGTTTCTTCGGCAAATTCTCTAGCATTTTTCAGAATTTCTATATCGCTTGAAATATCAAAAAATTCAAATCCGCTCAAAAACCCGCTCTGTTTATTTCCTATAAGTTCACCGTGGCCCCTGAGCTTTAAATCCATTTCACTGATTTCAAATCCGTCTGAACAATTTTCCATGATTGAAATGCGTTCTCTTGCTGTTTCTGTTATTTTTTCCGGATGAATCAGAACACAGAATGAGTCGAACCTGCCTCTGCCGATTCTTCCGCGAAGCTGATGAAGCTGGGCGAGACCGAATCTTTCAGCGTGATATATTATCATTACATTTGCGTTGGCAACATCAACACCTATTTCAATAACGGTTGTCGAAACGAGTATTTGAGTTTCTCCCGATTTGAATTTCTCCATGATTTCATTTTTTTCCGCAGACTTCATTTTTCCGTGAAGAACCGCTACATTAAATTCGCTGAAGCGCGTTTTTAAATCTTCATATATTCCGGTAGCGGATGCAAGTTCTGTTTTATCATTGTCTTCAATGAGCGGAAGAACAATGTATATCTGACGGCCTTCGCCGGCGTATTTTCTGACTGAATTATATACTGAATTAATTTTAGTCTCAGGAAATGAAATTGTTTTAATTATTCCTCTGTTCGCGGGTTTTGATTTTATGACGGATACATCGAAATCACCGTATAATGTCAGAGCCAATGAGCGCGGAATCGGTGTTGCGGTCATTGATATCAGATGAGGGATTATTCTGCCTTTTGAACGCAGTTTTGACCTCTGATTAACTCCAAAGCGGTGCTGTTCATCAATTATTACGAGACGCAGATTGTTGAATTTAACGTAATCTTCGAGAAGAGAATGTGTACCGACCGCGCATGAAACCTCATTGTTTGCAAGAGACTGTTCGATTATATTCCGTTCTTTTTTGCTGCAGGAGGAAGTTGAGAGAATAATCGGTATCTCATTAT
>JAKJGA010000098.1 GCA_022704645.1 Spirochaetota bacterium | reverse complement strand
CCCGATCTTCTGCTTCATGAATTTTTTCATACAATTGAAAAGCTCGGCCGTGTTCCGGTACAGCATGGATACTATAAAGAAAACAGGCGCAACTATCCCGCATGGAAAGGCGCAAACGGAAACGATTACTATTTCTGGCAGCTTTCCGAAAATATCCCGAAAGATCTCAAAGATAAATTCAGTGAAGATTATTCATCGTTCGGTTTTATCAAAAAATATCCGGCTGATTTTACGCGTCCGGTACGTGCAAGAGTCCGTCCGGAACTTCCGGTATTCAGCAAGACTGACCGCCTCGCAGCCGATGAGCGTTCCGCTGTTTACCGTACCGGAATTATTGATCCTTTAGCCGAAAAAGCTCCGGAAGATTACGCCGCGTTGATGTTTGCAAAGCCGGATGATGCCGCAGTAAAAGCCTTCGTGAAAGCTCTTTTTGCCGGCATTGACGATCCTTTCAGAAAGGCGAAAATTATTCATGACTGGATAACACTGAATATCGCCTATGATTCCGATCTATTGATCCGTCTGCGTAGTGACGCGGATTCCGACGGCGGAAAAGACGCGTTGAGCGCACTCAAATACCGCCGAACTAACTGTGCCGGATTAGCCGGTCTTTACAAGATGCTCGGCCAATATGCGGGGCTTGATGTGCGCTATGTTACCGGAAGCATTAAAACCGGCGGAACTCCGGACGGCGGGCTTATGAGTCACGCGTGGAATATCGTGAAGATTGAAGGCAAAGAATATATTGTAGACTGCAGTCCCGACAGCAGAATGTATTATACCGGAAAAAAGACGGGTGCTCTGGCTGACTATGATTCGCGCTGTGATCATCTGTTCATTCATCCCGAGGCAAAGCGGATTGCTTATCTCGCTTCAAATCCGGAGGATCAGATTGCTTTTCCGCCTCTTGAGTTTAATCAATTCAGCGGACTTCCGCGCTTTGCCGTTGCGTCATACAAGTACGGCATCAAATTCAGAAAGCACACGAATGCCGCGTATTCGGTTATCCGCAAAACGAAACCGGGCGGAGGCATTGAAGTGTCGGATCTTTATACGCTTGAAAATCAGCCGCTTGAGATTGAATGTGAAGCGCCGGAAGATTCTTTCGCCGACATAACTCTTCTGGATGAAGCGGGTAAAAAAATAAATAATCATACCTCGTCACAGCGAAACGGCGGAAGTTTTATATTCCGTGTTTCCGTTCCGCGCGCGGGAATGTTCACGGCAGTGATTAACGCCCGGTCATTATCACGGCCCGAGCGCGTAAATGAGATATACCGCTTCGCGATTAATTCAACTATTGCCATGAAATCATGTGCGCTTGCTGTTCAGCGCGGGCATTACGCGGATATTCTTGGGGTCAAAATTGTTTCCGTGAATAGAACTGCCGACAGTAAGCGTATTGAAATAGAAATCGATCACCCTTTGCAGACCGTGATTGTTTCTTTGGTTCGTGACGCACAGGACAAAAAGCAGACAGGCAGTGCTAAAAGAAGAACGACTGAGACGGGAACGGTATTCACGTATGATATTTCTCCCGACAGCAAAGATATAATCGTGATATCGGGCCGCCGCACCGATGATACATCGGGAAGAGGGAATCAGAGATTACTTACCGTAAGTTCGGAGAATGTTAAATAGATAAAATGATTTTGCGGTTAAAGAATAAAAGTTTATTTGATTTAATAATTAATGCGGGGAATGTGCGAAAATAAATTATTTGACCGGTGCTAATAATATTTCAATGAAGTGATATAGTTTAATAATCGCGGTATAATTGACGGAGCATGTATGAAAATTCCAAAACGCATCGATACAATAAAAAGGCATATTATAAAATTCGAAAAGTATCTTCAGTACGAAAAAAGAACGTTCGGCTGTTATGACGATGGCGGCGGAATACGCTATATCATTGGTTCGTATTATATGCTTGCAGGAGACATCGAAGGCGCGCTTAAGCATTTCAAGTGGTTTCAGAGAGTTTTTCCTGATGACTGCGGTTCTCCAGAACAGTATCTATCGTGGACGCTCGCGCTTTATAAATCAGGTGATTTAAAGAAGGCATACACCAAATTTCTTCAGACTCTTTTGATGAACCCTTTCGTTATCGCAAGAGTTATAGGCGTTGATTACATAATGCCGTTTGAGCCTGGTTCAAATATTCCGACAAAGGAATGGGCTGACTGGATTGCCGATGAAATTTATAATCTGTGGGATGAAGATGCCGCAGCATGGGCGAAAGAATCTTTCTGTGATGAAAAGTCGCAGAAGATACTCTTCAGATATTATGAGATTGAAAAACAGCTTGTGACGGAACCCGTCGGTGAGAAAAGAAGTGAGCTTGTTAAAGAAATGTTCGCGATGATGGACAATCCTCAGAAATTCATATAGAATTGAAGTATTCAGATTAAATTTAAGTTCTCAAAGATTCGAATAAAAAATGATTGCTTTCAAGTCATCATTCGTAGAATCGAATTTTATTCCTTCATATTGATAAGGAGACCGCTTTGAAAAGAGAACCGAAAATAAACCTGAAACTGATTCCGCTTGCATGGCCTATTTGTATTGAGGGCATTACCGGTTCTCTGGTCAATTTTGCCGATACGTTTTTTCTCAGCAGAATTTCCGACGAGGTCGCTTCATCCGTAGGCATGCTTGGAGCGGTTCTTTTAATCGGCTACTGGGTTCTTCCTTCATTTACATCCGCCGGGACGAGTGTCGCCGCCCAGTATATCGGGGCGGGAAAGAAAGATGATGTAAAGCCGACTTATCTCGCAAATCTTCTCATCAGTGTGATGTCGGGAATTCTTCTGTCGCTGTTCTTTTTTCTCGCTTCAGGAAGAATCGGACTCTGGCTCGGCATGAGTGAAATTCAGAATTCCTATGCGCAGGCTTATATGGAAGTCATCGCCGTAAATTTTATTTTCGTTGGATTGCGGTTTTCATATGCTTCCATTCTGGCTTCAAAAACCCTTACAAGATATAATATGGCGGCGACTGTAGTTACCAATCTTCTCAATGTTTTTCTTAACTGGGCGTTTCTGTACGGTTTCTGGATTTTCCCTCAAATGGGAATTCACGGAATAGCCTTGGCTACGGTTATTTCTTATGCGGCAGGTTTTCTGATTCTTCTTCCGATAGTTCATTTGAGATTGCGGATAAATTTTTACGCCAGGAAATCGTGGCTGAAGCTGAAAAAGGTTGTTCTTCCTATCTTGAAAATAGGAATTCCATCCGCACTGGAGCCCTTCAGCTATACTTTTCAGAATATGATTGTTTCGTTTTTAGTTATCAAATTCGGTGTTGAGGCCATGAGTGCCAACACGTATGTTTTAAGACTCATTCAGCTGGATCTGACGGTTTCGTGGTCGCTTGCAACAGCCGGTCAGATAATCATGAGCCACTATCTGGGGGCGGGAAACTGGAAGGAAGTGGACCGCAGTTACTGGAAGGCCGCAAGATATTCAATGATCTTCGCCGCCATTAATCTTGCCGTCTATACGTCGTTTCATGGAATCTTTCTCGGTGTTTTTACAACTGATCCCGCGGTAATTTCCGCAGGGTTTTGGATACTTCTGATTTGTGTTTTTATGGAACCTATCCGTTCCATAAACATTATCAGCGGTCTTGCGCTGAAAACGGTGGGAGACGGAAAATTTTCCGTCGCTATCAGTTTCATATTCATGTGGGGACTTATTCCCGTAATTCTTTTGGCTTCAAAATTCGGCTTCGGAATAATCGGACTATGGGTATGTCTTATGCTGGATGAAACAGTCCGTGCCTTTATCAATATCCGCAGATGGCGTGGAGAAAGGTGGAGAAACAAGTCGGTTATATTTGAAGAGAAATCTTCGGAGGCGACGGAGTATTGCTAACAATTTCTGTTACTTTCTTTTTGCAAAAAAAGAAAGTAACCAAAGAAAAAATGATAGAAAGCCCTCTCCTTTCAGGAGAGGGCGCGCGGAGCGGGGAGAGGCTTATCTTATTAATATTGACACAAGAATTAATGATATATAGAAAGATTTCGAGTCTGTACTCTGAAATTCGTATGAAATGAATGCAGGTAATCACGTTTAGACGCTGCATTATTTTAAGAATTGATGAAAGACAGTGTAACTCGATTGATAAACGGAATTTTGTAATAAAAGAATTAAGTATCGAAAGATGTCTCAAAGAGGACGAAGTATTCCATGTCAGCGCGGGTGAAAAATAATGGGAAAGATAACCGTACAGGGCACTGAAATAAATATATTATCAGTGAATGAGGAAGATTTTATCTCTCTTACGGATATGCTGAAAGCTAAAGATGGAGATTTTTTTATTTCAGATTGGCTTAGAAACAGGAACACCGTAGAGTTTTTGGGTATCTGGGAAAAAATACATAATCCTGATTTTAATTATGGCGAATTCGCCCTAATTAGAAATCAAGCGGGATTAAACAGTTATAAAATAAGCGTAAAAGAATGGGTCGAAAAAACTGGAGCCATAGGTTTAAAGGCAACAGCCGGCAGATATGGAGGAACATACGCTCATAAAGATATTGCTTTTGAATTCGGTATGTGGATTAGCGCTGAATTTAAAATATATCTTATCAAAGAATTTCAGCGTTTAAAAGATGAAGAACGTAAACAGCTTGGCTGGGATATCCGTCGTAATCTTACAAAAATAAACTATCGTATTCATACCGACGCAATCAAAGAAAATCTTATACCGCCTGAACTGTCAAAAGCAAAAATTAATCTGGTGTATGCCACAGAAGCAGACTTACTCAATATGGCGCTTTTCGGCATAACCGCAAAAGACTGGCGTGATAACAACCCTGGCAAAAAAGGTAATATCCGCGATTATGCTGATATTTCTCAGCTCGTGTGTCTTTCGAATCTTGAAAATCTCAATGCGCATTTCATCTCAGAAGGCGTTAGTCAATCGGAAAGGCTTGAGAGATTGAACAAAATTGCCATTCATCAGATGAAATTACTAACGGTAGAATCCAGTGTTAAAAAACTGGAAAGCGGTAAATAACGGCATTTCAAAAATCGTTTTCAACTTTGCCACATGAATAGTTAAATCCGGAATAACGGCGGTTTAATGCGGATGAAACGCTTCGATCAGCTGTTTTATTAATATTGACACAAGAATTAATGATATATAGAAAGATTTCGAGTCTGTACTCTGAAATTCGTATGAAATGGATGTGTTTGTGATTCCGCACGGAGACTTATTAGTTTTATCAGATACGGCAGTAAATTTTAAGAAGATAATGTAACAGCGGGAATATAAAGCAAAAGCGTAATGAAGAAAAGTGAAAAACAGGTTAAATCGAAAAAGAGAGTTGCTGATCACGGAGAAGTTTATACTGCAGAACGTGAAGTCAATGCAATGCTTGATCTCGTTAAGCATGAAACCGAAAGAATTGAATCAAGATTTCTTGAACCCGCCTGCGGTTCAGGTAACTTTCTGGCTGAAGTATTAGAAAGAAAGTTAAATATTGTAAAATCAAGATACGCCAAGAGCCAGATAGAGTACGAGCGGTACGCTGTATTAGCCGTTTCAAGCATCTACGGCATTGATATTCTGCAGGATAATGTCGATGAATGCCGAAGCAGACTATTTGAAATTTTCAATTCGCATTACTCATTGCTGTTCAAAGACAAATGCAGGGATGATTGCCGCGGCAGTGTAGAATATCTGCTCGCCAGAAATATTCAGCTGGGCGACGCGCTTGATTATACGAACCCTGTTACAAAACAGCCGATCATTTTCTCGGAATGGAGTGCTGTAAACGGATGTATGCTTAAGAGAAGAGATTACATGTTCAGGTTTCTGGTTGAAGAATCCCATCAATTTGTGCTGTTTAATGATGAGGGCAACGCGGCCGCAATCGATGAGCCCGTGAAGGATTTTCCGCTGATTAATTTTTTGAGGCTTGCTGATGCAGAACAATAATATGAACTATAATCCCGATGTATTGTCGTGTCTCGCGAATCTGAGCAATGACGAGGTGTTTACACCGCCGAATCTGGTGAATGATATTCTGAATCTATTGCCTGAAGAATTATGGAAAAACCCCGATGCCAAGTTTCTGGACCCGGTTTCGAAGAGCGGTGTGTTTCTTAGAGAGATCGCCAAGCGGCTTGAGAAAGGATTAACAAAGAAAATACCCGATAAACAGAAGAGAATCAATCACATCTTTTCAAACCAGCTTTACGGCATTGCCATTACAGAGTTGACTTCACTGCTTTCGCGCAGAAGCGTTTATTGCTCAAAAACCGCCAACGGCAAATATTCCGTGTGTGATACTTTTGAGAATGAACAGGGCAATATTTATTATAAAAGATTAAA
>JAKJGA010000097.1 GCA_022704645.1 Spirochaetota bacterium | reverse complement strand
GATTTTTCATCTGCCTTAGCGATTGAAAGAAGCTTGCCTGATTTAGTCACCATATCAGCCGCTTTCAATTTTGTCTGCATTCCGCCTGTTCCATGAACAGAACCGCTTCCTTTGGCTGCGGAAAAAACCCTGCTGTCAATTTTTTCAACAATATCAGCGCATTTTTCATCGGAAAGATTATAATAAAAACCGTCAATGTCCGTCAGAAGAATCAATAGATCTGCATCAATCGTGTTTGTAACATACGCAGAAAGCGTATCATTATCCCCGACTTTTATTTCATTTACAGCGACTGTGTCATTTTCATTTACGATAGGAACAACGCCGAGTTTAAGAAGTTCATTTACGGTATTTCGGATATTAATATAACGGACACGGCTCTTGAAATCTTCCTCAGTAAGAAGAATCTGACCGACAGAAATGCTGAATTTCTCAAATGCCTTTGAGTATTCCTTCATCAAAACAGTTTGTCCGACAGCCGCCATTCCCTGTTTCTGGGGTATTGACATTTTCTCACGCTTTAGGCCGAGAAGACCGGCTCCGGCACTGATTGCTCCGGATGAAACAATTATAACTTCATACTTTTTCTTAACAAGAAACGAAATATCCGAAGCAAATAAAGAAATTTTTTTAGCCGACAAAACGCCGTTTTCGGTAAGAGAGGATGAACCGATTTTTACGACAATACGCCTGACCTTTGAGAAATAAGGCTTCCGGAGCATCAGCTCTGCTCCAGAAGGTCTTCAATTTTATCGAGTAGAAGATCAATATTTGATCCGCTTTCGCTTGAAATATCGATTATATTAACGCGTTTAAACTGTTTCTTAATTTCTTTTACATACTTATCATCATTTACGATGTCAGTTTTTGTTATAACAATAAGAGACGGCTTCTTTGGAAGATCCTTGCTGTATGATTCAAGTTCTTCTTTGAGAAGCTTGAAAGCATATAAATGATCTGAACTCTGAATATCAATAAGATATACAAGTATTTTTACCCGCTCTATATGCTGAAGAAATGAAAGCCCAAGACCCATTCCTTTATGAGCACCCTCGATAATACCAGGTATATCTGCGATTTTAAACTCTTTCTTACCGCGGCTTACAACCCCGAGATTAGGAATAAGAGTCGTGAACGGATAATCCGCAATCTTCGGTTTGGCATTTGTTATCTTAGAAAGTAATGTAGATTTTCCGGCATTAGGAAGACCAACCAAACCTATATCAGCTATAAGTTTCAAATTCAGACGTACAGAAATTTCTTCGCCGGGTAGTCCCGGCTGGGCAAATCTCGGTGTCTGCATGGTAGAAGACTTAAAGAATGCATTTCCTCTGCCGCCGATTCCGCCGGTAGCAGCGCAAACAATAATTGAATCATCGACTAGATCCGCAATCAGCTCTCCGGTTTCATCATTGATTATTTCAGTTCCGACTGGAACCTTGATAATCAGATCTTCACCCTCAGCTCCGGAACGGTTGTCTCCTTCGCCGTGACGTCCGTTTTTTGCAGAATAAACCCTGTCTTTGAACAAATAGCTCAAATTGGTATGACTAGAGCTGGCCTGAAAATAAACGTCTCCGCCTTTTCCGCCGTCTCCGCCGTCAGGTCCGCCTTTCGGAATATATTTTTCACGCCGAAACGCAACACTGCCGGGCCCGCCATGCCCGGCTTTAATCTTTATGGTAATTGTATCTGTAAACTTAGGCATAAAATCTCCCGTTTTTATGTAGAGGAGATAATTTTAAGCTTGAGGGTAAACTGACACCTTTTTTCTGTCTTTTCCAAATCTTTCAAAAGTTACAACACCTGCAACTTTTGCAAAAATGGTATCATCAGAACCAATGCCCACGTTATTACCAGGATGAACTTTTGTTCCTCTCTGACGAATGATAATGGATCCGCTTTTAACGACTTCGCCGCCGAAAGCTTTTACTCCAAGTCGCTGGGAATGTGAATCTCTTCCGTTTCTGGTGGAACCGCCGCCCTTTTTGTGTGCCATCTTTATCTCCGTTCAATAATTATCTTACAATATTCCGGATAATTGTCTGCAACCCTTGAGAGTCCGACTAAAACCGTTTCTATAACAACCAAAGCTTTTTCCGGATCGGATTCAAAAGGATTAAACCTGATGAAACTCTCAGAATCCGAAACCATTATCTCAATCCTGCAACCGGCTATTTTAACAAGTGCCGACTGAGCTGTAAAAAAAAGAGTGGAAACAGCCGCACATACGATGTCCCCTCCCTTTACCGAATATAACGCATGACCTTTTACCGAAAGAGTGAATTTTTCATTTATCAAAAATCCCTGTTCGGATAAACCTGATGCGCTTATTTCAAGCACATTACGCCGTCTTAAGAGCGCTGATCTTTATCTGAAGATAATCCTGACGGTGACCAAGAGTTCTTCTGTATTTTTTTCTTCTTCTGAACTTGAATCCTCTAACTTTTCTTCCTTTTACTTTTCCAAGAACAGAAGCGGTAACGCTTGCTCCTGAAACATAAGGTTTTCCGACTGAAACAGCGGAACCGTCAGAGCAAAGAAGAACTTTATCAAGATTAAGCGTATCAGATTCACTTTTAACCTTATCTACAAGAAGAATCATATCTTTTTCAACACGGTACTGTTTACCGCCGAATTCTACAACAGCGTACATTTTGACCTCTTTTAAATTTTCTTTGGGCCCAGCAGGACTTGAACCTGCGACCCACTGATTATGAGTCAGTTGCTCTAACCAACTGAGCTATGGGCCCTAAGGCTGAACCAATATTTGCGTCAGGTAACCTATTGTCAACAAAATTAATAGTTTTTTGGAGACATAACACAGACACTGCGAAGATCTCAATAATCCGCAATTTGATGTTGACAAAGCCACTGCCGCCAACTTAATAAAGGGCTTCTATCGGTCAACAGTAAAATTCTGGAGTAATACATGAAAGATCTTGTCATCATAGGCTCAGGTCCCGGCGGAATGTCCGCCGCCATTTATGCTATCCGTTCAGGTATGGATTTCATAATACTTGAGAAAGGCGCGCCAGGCGGCCAAATTCTAAACACTTCCGATGTTGAAAATTATCCCGGTTTCATTGACCCGGTAGCTGGATTCGAACTCGCCGACAAAATGCACGATCAGTGCAAACGTCTGGGTGCAGAATTTAAAAATTCCGAAGCATTAGGCATAAAAAAAGAGAACGGAGTATTTAAAATCGAAACTTCTGACGGAATCATAGAATCTAAAACAGTTATCGCCGTTACAGGTTCAAGCAACAGGAAACTTTCAGTACCAGGCGAAGCTGAATTTACAGGAAGAGGTGTGTCATACTGCGCAACCTGCGACGGAGCTTTTTACAGAGGTAAAACCGTAGCGGCTGTAGGAGGCGGAAACGCAGCCCTTGAAGAAGCAATTTTTCTGACCCGTTTCGCAGAAAAAGTATATCTCATACATAGAAGAGACAAATTCAGGGCGGATCACATCGTAATCGAAAGAGTAAAAAGCAATCCGAAAATAGAAATCATTTATGACTCAGTCATTGAAAAAATAAACGGTGCGGAAAAAGTAACATCTGCATCCATACTGAATAAAAAAACTGAATCAAGATCAGATCTGAAACTTGACGGTGTATTTATATTCATAGGATACAATCCCAACAACAAAATACTTCCAAAAGAAATTTTGAATGAATGGGGAGAAGCCGAAGTCGACATGAACATGCAGACTTCAATCGAAGGGCTTTTTGCAGCAGGAGACATCAGAAGCGGATCCAAGAAACAGATACTGATGGCATGTGCGGACGGCGCAACTGCGGCAATGAGCGCATACGAATATTTAAGCAGTCTGTGATATAAACGCAGACTGTTATATTATTCCAAAGCGGCGTGCGCCCTTCTCTATCGAATTCCAAAGCTTTTCATTAAGTTTTTTGAGGCGTATCTGATCGGCTTTCATATAGTCCGGATTGAAATGATTGTCATTTAAAAAAAGTGAACTGCATATCTCGAGACTAATAAAAGGAATTCTGCTGGAATTATTCAACGCTATTTCGCCGCGCATCTCTCTTTCTGAAATTTCAAAAGGGAATTCCGCGGCGCACGGTTCATTTTTAAATGATTCACGCAAACCTGACAGAATAAAATCACAGAGAATTTTGGGAGCGGTTTCGTAAATCTTCCCTCTGTTATTGGCGACATATTTCATCCGGACAAGTGGCATCGGAACACCGCTGTCCGAAGAATTCCTAAAACCCACAGCGGGATTAACACGGCATTCGACGATTAAATTAATTTCTTCAGACATAATTGAACGCTTAACAGCATCATGAAACGGGAAATAATAACGGCGAAGGATGTTCGCTGATGCTATAGAATCAGGTGAAACGCCTTCTTCAAATATTTTTTTGCCATTCGGCGTCTCGGTTTTAATCACACCAGAAGTATATGAAGGCGGCATTTTTGAAAAATGTTCATTTAAATCAATAAACAATGGAGAAATCAGACTGTCGACAACTCCAGCGGCTTTTTGAAAAGCGAACAACTGATTTGCAAGCGGATCCGAAAACATGAAAAGCTCAAAATCAGACACGATTGAATGCGGCGCCAGTTCTTCAGGAACAGATGTTCCCCCGTTTGGAATTATTATAAGTATTTTTTCTTTTTTCATGTTTATGTTGAATTATTATGTCTCATAAAGAATTATAATAATCATGTCAAACAGTATTTATTAAGCGTAAAACTGAATTTTAATTGATTTTAAGTAAGGCTGTTATCGAATTGAACAGAGGTAAGTTATATGGAAAACCTAAACCCCGTTCTGCTTGCTCTCATCGCCGCCATCGGGTCATGGCTTGCCACCGAATTCGGTTCATCATTTGTCTTTTTATGTAAGACAATAAACAAAAAAGCAATAGATATACGGCTTGATATCAGTCTAGGCTAAACAAATATATTTTAACCAATTTTATACTCAGGGGATTTATGAGAAAATATTTTCTACTTTCTGTAATCGTTCTCGTTCTTATTTCCGGCGGAATTGTCTTTTTCAAATATTTTCTTACATTTGAAAAAAAGAACATGTTTCAAAGATCAATAGAAAACATTACCGGGCAGAATCTGACCGTCACTGTTTTCGACGTAAACGGCAAAGTCATAAAACGCTGGTATCACATAAAAAAAATAACTTCTCCTGAAGACGGCAAGTCTTACACCTTTTTTTACACAAGCGAAAATAAGTATGTTCAGATTCCGAATTCCGTGTGGTACATAGCGGAAGAAGAATAATGCTTTGTGATGACATTCAATTCATAAAAGGAGTCGGTGCGAAAAAAGCTGAAGCTCTACTTAAAGAAACCGGAATTAAAACGGTTGAAGATCTTCTATACTATAAACCCAAAAGATACATCGACAGAAGCAGTCTTTTCGCAATAATAGATCTTGAACCGGATCAAAAAGCAACTGTCACCGTAAAAATTGAAAAAACGGAAATAATCAGGGCAAAAAAAACTTTTTTAAGGGTCACTGTCTCCGATGAAACTTCATCCATGAATCTTGTTTTCTTTGCAGGAATTAGTTTCTTTTCCAAAATTTTTACAAACGGCATGCTTCTTTCCGTATCCGGAAAAGTCCTGTATTCTTCCGGAAAATTCTCAATGGTGCATCCGGAATACGACATCATATATGATGATGAGGACAAACAGTCACTCAATACAGCCCGCATTGTACCGGTATACCCTTTAACTCAAACATTAAAAGAAAACGGAATTACAAGCCGTTCTTTACGCAGAATAATAAGCACTGCACTTGATTCATATTTCGACAAAATCCTTGAAACCCTGCCGGCGCATGTAATCCAAAAATATTCATTCATGAGCCTAGCCGATTCTCTCAAACAGATTCATTTCCCTGACAGTTTCGAGTCTTTAGCCAAGGCCCGGGAAAGAATCGTATTCAATGAACTTCTTCTTTTTCAGATATACATTCTACTAAACAGGAAGCTTAATGAAAAAGAAGTTCTGTCTGAATCTTTCAGCAATACTGACATTACGCATTTTCTTGCCGGACTTCCGTTTTCTCTGACAGAAGATCAGCTTTCAGCTGTAAAAGACATTTCAAAGGGAATGGATTCATTTTCACCAATGAACCGGCTAATTCAGGGAGATGTCGGATCCGGTAAAACTGCGGTTGCGGCAGCAGCTGTTTATCTTGCGCATATCAACGGATATCAAAGCGCATTAATGGCGCCAACGGAAATTCTTGCAAAACAGCTTTATGAAAACTTAATAAAACTAACAAATAATGAGATACCGATTATTCTCTCAACTTCCTCCTGCAGCAAAAAAGAACGGAATATAATCGAACAGTCTCTTGCAAACAATGAGGTTTCATGCGCGGTCGGTACACATTCTCTTCTCGAAGATTA
>JAKJGA010000096.1 GCA_022704645.1 Spirochaetota bacterium | reverse complement strand
CCGCCCTTTGCCTTTATCGAAGCAATTTTTCTGCAGATTGTCTCAATTCTCCGTTCAAAATTTCTGACACCGGCTTCACGCGCCCATTTCTGAATAATAAGCTTGAGTCCTGCGTTTGAAATCTTAAGATCAGTTTTTTCAAGTCCATGCAGTTTAATCTGCTTCGGTATAAGATAGCGCTTTGCTATTTCTTCTTTTTCTTCTGAGATATAACCAGAAAGCCTGATTATCTCCATTCTGTCCTGAAGCACACGCGGAATAGTATCAAGTGTGTTTGCTGTAGTTATAAAAAACAGATCCGACAGATCAAAAGGAACATCAAGATAATGATCGCGGAATGCATTATTCTGTTCCGGATCAAGAACTTCCAGAAGAGCCGATGCAGGATCTCCCTGATAGCTTGAACCGAGCTTGTCGATTTCATCGAGCATGAAAACAGGGTTACGCGATTTGCATATTTTTATTCCCTGCATAATTTTTCCCGGCATTGCTCCGATATAGGTGCGGCGGTGTCCCTTTATCTCGGCTTCATCGCGCATACCGCCCAGAGACATCCTGAAAAATTTTCTATTCAGAGATGCGGCTATCGATTTTCCCAGAGAAGTTTTTCCGACACCCGGAGGGCCAACGAGACACAGAATCGTTCCGCGCGCATCCGGCTTGAGCTTACGGACAGCAAGAAACTCCAAAATTCTTTCTTTCACATCTTCAAGACCGTAATGATCGCGGTTAAGAATTTTTTCCGAACGAACAAGATCATTCATATCTTCTGTTTTCGTATTCCATGGAAGAGAAAGAAGTGTATCAACATAAGTCCGCGTGATATTATACTCGGCGCTGTTCGCATCCATCGAAGAAAGCTTTTCAATTTCCTCTTTCAGTTTATCCAGAACTTCTTCATTTAAGGTGAGAGCCGCGACCTTGGCTTTAAGCTCATTGATTTCCTTAGTGCGCTCATCCTCTTCCATACCAAGCTCCTGCTTGATAACCTTGAGCTGTTCACGGAGAAAATATTCTCTCTGTTGTTTATCTATTTTTTCATTTATCTGCTGCTGAATCTTTTTCTGAAGGGAAACAACTTCAAGCTCTTTCTGCAGCATCACAAGTACCAGCTCAAGTCTCTTGAGAACATTAATAGTTTCAAGCACCTGCTGATACTCGTTGCGTTCAAGATTAAGAATTGAGGTTACGAAATCGGCAATCTTCCCGGGCTCATCGACATTGACCATCGTGAGCTTCATTTCTTCCGTAAAGAGAGGATTATTTTCTGAAAGCATTTTCAACTGCGACAGAACAGAACGCGTTAGAGCCTTAACTTCATTCGATTTTGCTCTCGGCATTTCATCTTCGAGATATTCGACTTCGGCAACCAGATACGGTTTTGTATTGATGATACCCGTAATTTTAAAACGCTTGATGCTGTTTATTAGAACATTTACTCCGCCGTCAGGAAGATTGATTTTTTTCAATATGCGCGCAACGCTTCCCATTTCGTAAATGCTTCCGGGTTTAATATCATCGACATTATCATCCTTAAGCATTACGAGTCCAACTGTACGTGTCGCAAGCAGAGCTTTATCGACAGCTTCCGCGAATTTTCCTTTAGAAATAATCAAAGGAGTGATTATTCCGGGGAAAATCGGCCTGTATCTTATTGGAATAATATAAAGCTGTTTAGGAAGAACCGAGTCTATCGAAACCAAATCATTTTCAACGATCTCATGATCCACAGGTATTCCGTTTTCAGTCATAGTGTTAACCGCCTGTTATATTATGGCAACGCCGCCTTGCAGATAAATCCGCAAAACAGAAGTTCATATCACCGCAATATACTGTCAAACTTTTTTAAAAGACGCGCGAAAGATCTCCGCGCCCTTTATTATTCTACAACAAAAAATAATATCCGTCAATCCTCGTTTTAGCTTTTCCGCCGAATAATATCCTGTTATTCTTAAAAATTATACGAACCAGACTCGGATTTGCTTTGTCTGCGCCCTGTTCTATTGTAAACGGACTGCCGTCCCATGCGTCTTTCTTCTTCAAAAAATACGCCAGAGCCGAATTTGCCGAACCCGTAGCAGGATCTTCAAGATAACCGAATCCTGGAGCAAATACACGGGTATGCAGCATATTCGACGGATAATTTACATCATCTGTAAAAATATTAACAATTTCAATATTATGCGAAAGGCAGTACTTTCTGATTGTATCATAGTCAGGCGAACAGCTTACAACATCTTCAATGGTGTTCAGAGAAACCAGAAGAATATCCTGACCGACATTTACAGCTTTTAATTGATATTTATCAGAAATCGCTGAAGAATCAATATTCAATGCGGCTGCAACTTCTTTCGTGTTGAAATTATATTCATAAAAAACTGCTTCAGGCGCGGTAACGTACACGGAATCTTCAGTATTAATTCTATTCTCGATTTCAAGAATACCCTTCATTGTTCTTATTGTAATAACCGGTCTTTTATCCTCTGATGATTTCAGCAAATCATAAAGTGCACCGACAGTTCCATGTCCGCAGAATGGAACTTCTTTTTCGCAGGAAAAATAACGCAGATGATAATCGGCTTTTCCCGAATCATCATTAAAAATAAACACAGCTTCAGAAACAAAATCTTTCAATTCGTATCCGATTTTCTGCATTTCATCAGAAGTCAATATTTCATCAGGATAAAAAACTGCAGCAGGATTTCCGTATGATTTATCTCCTGCAAAAACATCCATCTTTTTAAATTTACATCTTTTCATCGAAATCCTCCATAAAAAATCTGTCAGATCCGGCATGCTCTTCCGGACATGCAATTATAATCCGGCTCAAACATTTACTGTTTCTCAATGAATGAATCATTTTCTCTTTCACTGTAATAATATCTCCTTTTACGAGATTAATGATTCTATCTGTATTACTCGAAGTGTCATCAATTCTGCTGAGCTTTATACTACAGCTTCCTTCAATCACAAAATATGTTTCATCACCTTTCAAATGATAATGCGCCTTAAGAACTGCTTCACTTGCAAGCTCTGCCGCAAACAGAGAAACCGATTCACTACACGATATTCGTATAAGCTTAACTCCCGTGAACTTATCTTCAGATGCATCTTCAAGAATGTCATAAATATTTTTGGTATCATTTTCCATCAGCAATTTCCTTAATAACAGGATATAAAATACTTCCCGTCATCAAGAGAGCGGCGGAAAGCCTGAATATAAATGATTTCTTTCCGGAAAAAAACAGATGTGATAATTTCTTTCCTGAAAAACACCACAAAGAATGAAACAAAACCTGAAACAAAATAAAAACTGCAATAAAATATATTTTCCCGCCGAGAGATGCAGTAAGAAAACAAAAATTAACCGCAGCAAAGGCCGACATTGTCCAGCTTTTAACGCTTAGCGGATGAAGCAGAAGTCCGTGGGCAAAAGCCGATTTCGAATGATTCGAATCAGAAGCAGCTTCGGAAAATACGAGCTTAAAAGCAAGATAAACAACATAAATTATTCCGGCAATTCTCATCACCAGTCCAAGTTGTGAGCTCAAAACAATACCAGCACCTGAAAGCACCATAATATTTACGACTGCAAAACCCATAGCCGTACCCGCAAGAAACGGAATTGACTTCAGATAACCCGACTTCTGACCGAGAATCATCATCGAAATATTCCCCGGCCCTGGAGTACATGTCATTATAACCGCGAAAAAGACAAATGAAATCATTTCCCACCTCCTAATCCAGTCCATTAGATCTTGACACTGTATGCATACAATTGCAAAAGTGTATGCATGACGGATTTCTCTATTACACTTTCAAGCGGCAAACCGGTATTTATTCAGATCGCCGATAAAATCGAAACAGACATTTTTACCGGAAAATTATCCGACGGAGACATGCTGCCTTCAGTAAGAGATCTTGCAGCAAAAATTAAAATCAACACGAGCACGGTATACAGAGCGTATAAAGAAGCCGAAAAGCGCGGACTCATTTCCGGAAGCACCGGAAGCGGAACATATATATCATCAACATCACCACAGGGAATTTCAATCGCTTCTCCTGAGCCGAGTTCACCGGGAATGATTGAAATGGGAATCGTGAGCCCCCTCGTTCATCTTGATCCTGATATAAACGAAATTCTTCAGATTATTTCACGCAGAAAAACTGCACGGCTTTTTTCGGGATACAATCAGCCGGAAGGACTCATGCGTCACCGTTCAACAGCAAAGGAATGGCTCAAGCGTTACGGGATAATGCAGAGTGAAGAGAACATTATTATATGCGCCGGTTCTCAGCACGCGCTTACATGTTCGCTTCTTTCAAATTTCCGGGAAGGAGACCGTATCGCAGCGGATGAAATGACTTATCCCGGAATGAAAACGCTTGCTGCGATGATGAGAATCAAACTTGTTCCAGTGCAGTCGGATTCATACGGCATGATTCCGGAGGATCTGGCTTCGGTATGCCGGCGTGACAAGATCAAAGGGCTTTACATTATGCCTTCAATGCAGAACCCGACACTTTGCGCCATGAATGAAAAACGACGTGATGAAATTGCACAAACCGCATCATGTTATTCTCTCACTGTCATCGAAGACGATGCTTACATTCACACCGCAGAAACTAAAGGTAAAGCAGTCTTCAGCAGAATTCCCGAGCGGACAATATATATTTCAGGAATATCCAAGGCCTTCGGTGCCGGACTCAGAATATCTTTTGTATGCGCTCCGCCCGCAATAAGGCAAAACATTACGTCAGCTGTTTTAAATTCATTGTGGATGGCTCCGCCGCTGAATGCTGAAATAATTACATCATGGATCAAAAACGGTCAAGCGGAAAAAACAATCGACGCCAAGCGTATTGAAGCGGCAAAAAGAAACGCCATCGCCCGGAAAATCCTGACGAATTATGAATTTCTATCAGCTCCTTCAGGATATTTTATTTACCTGAAACTTCCTGAAAAAATAACAGGAACTGAATTCGAAAATATTATAAGGAAAGAAGGAATAAGTCTTTTTTCCTCAGACAGGTTTTCAATAGAAAGCAGAAAGCATTCTCATGGTGTAAGAATTTCTCTTACCGGAACGGAAAATATTAAAGAAATGGAAAAGGGTCTTCTATTAATAAAAAAAAGACTCTCTGAAATTTAAAATTTTTAGAATTCTACTTACTGCGCTTATCGTATGATTTCAAAACTGAATCAAGCACTCCCGGAAACATTGAATCAAGTTCATCTTTTCTGACCGAATGAATATATTCTGTTCCTTTAATCGTCGTCATTATCAGACCAGATTCACGAAGCACTTTAAAATGATGCGACATCGTTGATTTAGCAAGCGAGAATCCGCAGAAAAAAGAGCAATTACACTCTCCGCGACCGATAAGCTCTTTCACTATAGATAGACGTACGGGATCGGAAAGTGCGGATAGAACAGAGCAAAGCTCAAGGTCTTCTTTTCTCGGATGAGGGATTTTTTTCAAAGCATTCTCCTTTCGGTTAAAATAGAAAGAAACAGTTTATGAGTCAAGTATTGTTCGAAATTCTTAAAACATTTAAAGTTATGCTTGACAAAATTATAGTTCGATATTCATAGAACTATTAAACATCGGAGGATAAATGAAACTGATAGCAATAAACGGAAGCCCGCGCAAAAACAAGAATACCGCGACTTTAATCAAACACGCCCTTGACGGAGCATCAGCTGCCGGAGCAGAAACCGAACTGATACATCTGTATGATCTTAATTTCAAGGGATGTGTAAGCTGTTCAGCATGCAAAACATTAGATTCAAAAAGCTACGGAAAATGCGCGTATAAAGACGAACTCACGCCTGTTCTTGATAAAATAAAAGAAGCCGATTCACTTATCATTGCATCACCTATTTACTTCAGTTCTGCAAGCGGAGAAACCATATCATTTCTCGAAAGACTCATTTATCCTGAAGTCGCATACACAAAACCCTTCTCTGCAGTAAACGGTTTCAAAAAAAAATGCGGTCTGATATTCACCATGAATCTAAGTTCACATGAAGTCCTTAAAGCTAGCGGAGCAGAAATGAATATAGCTTCGATTAAAGGCCGCACCGATTTAGTCTGGGGAGACACCGAATATCTTTTAAGTATGAATACTTATCAATTTGATGATTACTCAAAAGTTCTCTACGAATACACAAGTGTCGAGGAGAAGGAGGAATCACGCCTAAAACAGTTTCCCGAAGACTGCAAAAAAGCATTCGAACTCGGCAAAAGACTATGCCAAACAAATGGAAAAAATAAATGAATATGATTAATATTGATAAATCAAAATGCAGCAAAGACGGATTATGCGCCAAAGCCTGTCCGATGAAACTGATAATCATTGACCAAGAAACAAATTATCCGAAAGCTGATGACAGCAATTCTCAAATCTGCGTAAAATG
>JAKJGA010000328.1 GCA_022704645.1 Spirochaetota bacterium | reverse complement strand
TTACTCATTTCATTAAGCTTATTAGCCAGAATATCGAAAACTCCTGACTTGGAAGAATATTTACTTGATACAATTGAAGCATTAAGCGCCAGGGTAAATATTTTATCTGTATCACGTTTAATTTCGCCTACTATCATCGTTAAACGCTGAATTTCACGGGCGATACCGTTAAGGTCATTTTTTATATTTGTTAAATTGGATACAACAGAAGTGATTGTATAATCACTGTCTTTCACATCTTTAATTGTGTCTTCAACATCATTTGAACTGTCGGACAGATTTTTTCTGACTACTTCGAAACTTTCTTTTATACTAGAACTGGATTCAATAACTTTATCAAGTAAACCCATTGACTCTTCAGTCAAAGTTTTTCTAAGTCGCGAATTTCTATTTACATCTTTCGCCGTTGAAATGGTCTCTTTAGTAAGAGAATCCATCTCCTCCATTCCTGACTTAATGCCGTCTATCTCCATAAATACCTCTGAACAAGTGCACTTTATTTATATAAATACTTTTTCAAATTAGTCAAGCTAATATATTTTTATCCCGTAATATCTTTCAGCGATTCAGCCAGCTTTATAATATCATTGGTTTTTGAATTTAAGTCGTTTATCATACGGTTAAGCGTGTCGCTCAAACCGGCAATTCCTTCTATCTCCCGGATATGATTGCTGATTGCCTCCCGCATTTCCTCGCCGTGAGCCTTGTTCTTTTCCATCAAAGACTCTGCTCCTATCATATCCTGATATACTTTTTCGCCGGTTTGGCGGTTATTAACTGCAATTTCACCGTGTTTTACGACCATATTCTGGTATAATGCTGATATTACGACTGTATCCTTGTAATAATTTCTTATACGCCGCAGACTTTTAACTGCTTCAGAGATATCTTCCCTGCATTTATTTAATACTTCCCAATTATCCGAAACAGATTCAGTGACTCTTTCAAAATATGAGGATAGAACCTCAGTCTGCGCACTTGACTTTTCAGACAAACGGTTAACACCATCAGCAACAACGGCAAAACCCTTGCCGAATTCACCGGCACGGGAAGCTTCAATTGAGGCATTCAGCGAAAGCATGCTGGTTTGGTCAGATATCTGTTCAATTTCCTTAATAGCTTCCCGTACAGTGGAAGCCGTATTATTGAGATCGGAAAAAATATTTTCTGATGATCCAAGAGATGAATCAACATTTGTAAATTTATTATAAATTTCATCAATTGTTCTGCCCAGTTCCTCCTGCTCGGGAGA
>JAKJGA010000095.1 GCA_022704645.1 Spirochaetota bacterium | reverse complement strand
AACCAAGACTCAAATGCATATTTTCGAGTTTACCTTTAACTTCTTTTAGAACCTGGTCGCTGTAATGCTTTGATTTTCTAAGCTCATCTTCAGTTTTACGAACCAAATGCTCAAGAGTATGAACATCGAGAGACTTAAGCATATTATAAGAACGTACAGAAAACTCGAGATCATCAATAGATTTGCTTAAAGTTACTTTAAGTTTCTCATAATTTTCATCGATAACTTCTTCTGCATCTTCAACCTGTTCTTCGAAGTTAATAAATAGAGTCATGTGATCTTTTATCATTTTCGCAGCTTGTGCAAGAGCATCATCAGGTTTAATAGAACCGTCTGTCCATATTTCCAGAATCAATTTATCATAATCTGTTCTCTGACCAACTCGAGTATCGACAACACTGACATTTACTTTTTGAATTGGAGTAAATATTGCATCAATTGCAATTACACCGATAACGTCAATGGAATTCTTACTGATTTCACTAGGTATATAACCGCGGCCTTTCTCTACCTGAACTTCAATATCAATTTTACCGTCAGCATCAAGATTAGCTATAACCAAATCAGGGTTAAGAACTGATATTTCAGAATCAACATCAAAATCAGCTGCAGTAAGCTGTCCAGGACCTTCTTTAACTACATGAAGAACTTTGTGAAGTTCACCTTCATATTTAAAACGTACTTTCTTTAAATTAAGAATTATACGAGTTACATCTTCAAAAACACCCGGAATCGTCGCGAATTCATGAGATACACCTTCAATTTTTACAGCAGTTATAGCCGTACCTTCTATTGAAGATAGAAGAACTCTGCGAAGAGAATTTCCTACAGTGATACCGTAACCTTTTTCAAAGGGCTCAGCTATGAACTTACCATAATTGGCATTTACTTCATCATGCTGGAATTCTATTTTATTAGGGCGTTTAAAACCTTTTAATAGGCTTTTCATCATTTCCTCCAGAAAATTTTGAGATCAATGATTCCAATTTTACTTAGAATAAAGCTCTACAACCAACTGTTCATTGCAAGCAAGAGTAATATCTTCCCGCTTAGGAACACGTACTACTTTTCCGGATTTAGCATCATAATCTACTTCAAGCCATTCAGGCTTAGAATTAGTAGCTTTTGACAATTTAATTGCCTCTGCAAGATGTGCATTATTGCTAAAATCCCCCGCCAAAGAAATAACAGTGTTTTCCTTTGTGCGATACGATGATATGTCAACTTTCTTACCATTTACCTGAACATGACCATGCTGAACAAGCTGACGAGCCTGCATTCTTGATGAAGCAAAACCCATACGGTAAACTACGTTATCAAGACGTCTTTCAAGAAGGGATAGAAGATTTTCACCAGTCTTTCCCGACATATTTGAAGCTTCATCATAAGTTAGTCTGAACTGTTTTTCAAGAACACCGTAACTTTTTCTGATTTTCTGTTTTTCTCTCAAGTGTTCACAGTAATCAGAAACTTTTCCTTTCTTTTTACGCTGTGGACCTGGAGCACTTTTCTTTCTTTTGATGGAACATTTCTCAGTCAGACATCTCTGACCTTTCAACATCAAAGGTGTTCCTTCTCTTCTGCATATTTTACAAACTGGACCGGTATATTTAGCCATATTATTCTCCGACTAGACTCTTCTTCTTTTTCTTGGTCTGCAACCATTATGTGGAATGGGTGTAATATCAATTATTCTTGAAACTTCGATACCAGTCTGCATCAATGATCTTATAGCAGATTCTCTTCCGATACCGGGACCTTTAACATAAACTTCAACTGATTTTACATGAGCATTATCAATTGCTTTCTGAGCAGCAGTCTTAGCAGCCATCTGAGCAGCAAAAGGAGTAGATTTTCTTGATCCTTTAAACCCTTCTCCGCCGGCTGATGCCCAAGCAACAACATTTCCCTGCATATCAGTTATTGAAATTATAGTATTATTATAAGTCGCCTGAATAAAAGCTTTCCCTATAGGGGAATTTTTTTTATCTTTCTTTTTAACCTTCTGATTCACTTCAGTCTCCTATGTGATAAAGCTTATTTTACAGCCGATTTAGGTGCAAAAGCTGCTTTTCTGTTTTTCTTTCTTGTACGTGCGTTATTTTTGGTATTCTGTCCTCTTACAGGAAGACCTCTTTTATGACGGAGACCTCTGTAACAGTTAATATCCATCAAACGCTTAATATTGAGAGAAACTTCAGTTCTGAGATCACCCTCTACCTTAGTAGTCTTCTCAATTTCTTTTCTTAAATTATTTACTTCTTCTTCCGAAAGATCTTTTGCACGTACATTTGAATCAATTTTAAGGGCAGAAAGAACTTTTTTCGCAGTAGAATTTCCTACTCCGTAAATATAAGTCAATGCAACTTCAATTCTCTTATTATTAGGTAAATCAACACCCGCTATTCTCGCCATTTTATTACTCCTTATTTCCCAGGTGACCTTAATTTCTGTCTTTGCTTATGTCTTGGATTCTCGCAAATAACGCGAAGAACACCATGTCTTTTGATGATTTTACAATCGGTACAAATCTTTTTCACAGATACTCTAACTTTCATTGAACAAATCCTATATATTTATTTTGACCTGTAAGTTATTCTGCCGCGTGTGAGATCATAGGGCGATAACGCTACAGTTACTTTGTCGCCGGGTAAAATACGAATATAATGCATTCTCATTTTCCCCGATATATGAGCCAGAACGACATGATCGTTTTCCAGCTTTACCTTAAACATTGCATTCGGCAATGTATCAATAACTATTCCTTCTACCTCAATTGCTTCTTCTTTTGACATTAATTAAAACTTTTTCCCCGTGTTAATACTTTCGCTTTTCCGTCAATTACTGCAACAGTATGCTCAAAATGAGCGGAATACAAATTATCTGAAGTTCTTACTGTCCAACCGTCACGTTCAAGCTTAACTTTATGAGTTCCCGCATTTATCATCGGCTCGATTGCAAAAACCATGCCGTTTCTAATCTTAGGTCCCGATCCAGGGCTTCCATAATTAGGAATTGAAGGCTCTTCATGAAGATTTCTTCCAATTCCGTGACCGGTATATTCTCTTACTGCAGTGAAGCCGAATTCAGAAACATAAGATTCTACTGCATACGATATATCAGAAACACGGTTACCAACAACAGCTGCCGATATTCCCTTATATAAGGCTTCACGAGTTTTATCAACAAGCAAAGCTGTCTTATCATCAACCTCACCTACTATAAGAGTTCTAGCAGAATCTCCATAGTAGCCTTCATATAAAACACCAAAATCAAGACCGATTATATCACCGGTTTTTAAAACACAGCTTTTTGAAGGTATTCCATGAACTACAACATCGTTCACAGAAGTACAAATAGCACCAGGATACCCTCTATAACCAAGAAAAGCAGGTTCCGCTGAAAACTTTTTACACAATTTCTGTGTAAAATCGTCAATTTCAGCGGTTGATATACCTTCTTTTATTATATACTCTATCTCGTCAAGAATATTTGCCGTAATCCCGCAAGCTTTCGATATTTTTTCAATTTCCGGCTCATTATACAGATGAATACCCAAATTACTGTCTTCTACTCTTTATTTTCATATTCTTAAAAAATCCATCATAGTGTCTCATGATAAGATGCGATTCAAGATTCTTTAAAGTATCAAGCGCAACACCTACAATGATCAGCAATGAAGTTCCGCCGAACATAAAAGCCATTTCTGCAGATATTTCATCCGGCCACATTTTAAGAATAAAATCCGGTATCAATGCAATAAATGCAAGAAATAGAGATCCGGACAAAGTCAATCTGTAAAGAACGTTAGATAGATATTCAGTTGTTGAACTTCCAGGTCTTAGTCCTGGTATAAAACCCTGACGTTTTTTCAAGGCATCAGCAACATCCGCCGGATTAAATGTTATTGGAGCATAAAAGAAACAGAAAAATACCAATAACGCTGTATAAGTCAGATAATAAGGAATTTGTCCGGGTGATAGATAAAACAAAACTGTGCTCAATATTCCCGATTTATCAATAGAAAACATCTGAGACAACTGAGAAGGAAACTGCATTATTGCCACAGCAAAGATAATTGGAATAACTCCGGCTGCATTAACAGGAATAGGAAGATTCTGTGCAGCTGCAGACACGGAACGTCCCTGAATCTGACGGGAACCGTACTGTACAGGAATATTACGTCTGCCGAGAGTTAACAATATAGAGGCTGCTACTACACCGAAAAACATAACTACAAGAATCATAGCAACAATAGGCTCACCTTTGCTGAAAATCTTCTGCATTGTCTGTGCGATAGCCGCAGGAAAACGCACTATGATACCCGCATATATTATCATAGAGATACCGTTACCGATACCTTTTTCTGTAATCTGTTCACCTAGCCACATGAGAACCATGGTACCGGTTGTTATTGTTATAGAACAAAGAATGAAGAAAAATACAGTACTGCCGCCCGAAACTATTTCAATTCCCTGATCGTGACCAAGTCCCTGAAGCATTCGTGCAATAAAAACAGACTGAAAAAGACAAAGAACAACAGTAAAATACTTAGTGTATTTCTGAATTTTCTTCTGTCCTTCACTGCCTTCTTTTTTTAACTTTTCGAAATAAGGAAAAACAATCGTAAGGAGCTGCATTATAATTGACGCAGAAATATAAGGCATGATTCCAAGAGAAAAAATGGTAAAACGTTTAAAGGCACCGCCCGCGAACAGGTCAAAATAATTGACTACAGTTCCAGCCGCACCTTTAAATGAATCAAAAACCTGATTAAGCGCTTCAACGTCAATCCCCGGAATCGGAATATGAGCTCCAAGTCTGTAAACAACGAGTATCCAAAGCGTGAATAAAACTCTGTTTCGAATATCTTTCGCTTTGAATATGTTAGTGATTACATTTGCCATTGATATACTCGCCTATTATTTTTTGTTGATCTGAACTTTTCCGCCGGCCTTTTCAATTTTTTCTTTTGCCGAAGCAGAAAAAGCATCCGCTGTAATATTCAAAGAAACTTTAATTTCACCGCCGCCGAGAATCTTAACCGGCATATCTTTTGAAGACACAATTGATTTCTGATATAATGTATCAACAGTTACATCACCTGAAAGACCCTCTAGGTCAGCCAGATTAACAACCTGAAATTCAACTTTGAAAGGATAATTAGTAAAACCCCTTTTCGGGATTCTTCTCTGGATAGGCATCTGTCCGCCTTCAAACCATGCGCGATGTCCGCTACCGGCTCTTGACAACTGACCGTTCTGCCCTCTACAGCAAGTCTTACCATGTCCGCTTCCCGGACCTCTTCCGACACGCTTTCTATTTTTAACCGAATCAGGTTTTGCTATCTGATATCTTTCCATATTAAATCACCAATTTTTATTTTTCTGTCACTTGAACAAGGTGTGCAACCTTGGTAATCATTCCGCGAATTACGCCATTGTCATCATGCTCTCTTTCTGAACTTATTTTTCTAAGTCCGAGTGCATGAAGAGTTTTTCTCTGCATAGGTTTCGCTTTAATTTCGCTTTTTATCTGTTTAACTAATAACTTCTTAGCCATAATTTACCTTACGCTTCCCAAAGTTTATTTATGGTGATTTCTCTCAAATCAGCCATATCTTTCAGGCTTTTTAATTTCAAAAGTCCGTCAAGAGTTGCTTTTACCACGTTTACCGGATTTCTTGATCCGAGAGATTTAGCAAGTATATCAGCAACACCGGCTTTTTCAACTACCGATCTTACATTTGAACCGGCAATCAGACCTGTACCTGGAGTAGCAGGCTTAAGGATAACCGTTGATGATTTATAAACACCAACAACCTCGTGAGGAATTGTGTTTTTATTAAGTCTGACAGAATAAAGATTCTTTTTTCCGTCTTCAACGCTTTTCTTAATAGCATCAGGAACTTCATTCGCTTTACCGAACCCGATTCCGACATTACCGTTTCCGTCACCTACAACCGCAAGGGCGCTGAAAGAAAATCTTCTACCGCCTTTAACAACCTTAGCTACACGGTTAATAAAAACAACCTTTTCCGAGAGTTCAAGCTCTGCCGGTTTAACTTTTTTGCTTTTGAACATCATTGACTTCATTTGATTATCCTTAAAATTCTAGTCCGTTTTCTCTTGCCGAATCAGCGAAAGATTTAATCTTTCCATGATAAAGGAACCCGTTTCTATCAAAAACTACCTTAACGACACCGGCTGCCTTTGCTTTTTCTGCCAATTTCTGACCTAATTGTTTAGCAGCATCTTTGTTAACTTTGTTTTTAAGTGAAGAAAAATCTTTGCTAAGAGTAGACATAGATACTACAGTTACCTGTTTTTCATCATCAATTATCTGAGCATACATACTCTTATTGCTTTTTGAAATACAAAGTCTCAATCTGCCCTTTGCATCAGATTTGATTCTGCTCTTTATTCTAGTTTTTCTGCGAACCAGACG
>JAKJGA010000094.1 GCA_022704645.1 Spirochaetota bacterium | reverse complement strand
ACAATTTCCGACGCAGGCGACTACGGAATAATAAAACTTCTCGTGGATAATCCAGAAAGAGGTTTTGAACTTCTGAAATCCGAAAACATTGCAGTAAACCTGAAAGAAATTATTGCCGTAAAAATAGAAGACAAAATCGGCGGACTTCATGAAATATCAAAAGTCCTGCGTGAGAATAACATCAACGTCAACGACTCTTACGGATTTATCACAGAACCTAAAAAAGAAGCTGTTTTCATATTTCAGGTCGCAGATCCCATTCATGCTGAAAACATTCTCAAGAAAGAAGGATTCTCTCTTCTTTCGGACAGAGAGCTTTATCTTATATAAATTATGCTTTACCGTATAAGCCGCGGTAAAAAAATGTAAGCATGTTAACCGACTGCATCAAACTGTTTTTTCTTTTTTCTAAAATCGGTCTCTTTTCAATAGGAGGCGGTTACGTCATGCTTCCGATGATGCGCCGCGAACTTGTTGAAAAACGCGGCTGGCTTAGTGATCAGGAGCTTCTTGACTACTATGCGCTCTCTCAGGCTGTTCCGGGCATCATTGCAACAAATACATCCACATTCGCCGGCTTCAAACGCGCCGGCTTCAAACGCGCCGGCTTTGCAGGAGCCTTCAGCGCAACAGCCGGAATGATTTTCCCATCACTTGTCGTCATCATTGCAATTGCGGTATTTTTTACCAGCATGCAGGAAAATATTATCGTCCAAAAAGCTTTCACGGGAATCAGAATCGCGGTGGCGGCCCTTCTTGTAATTACAGTCAAAGATCTTTATCAGAAATCAGTTCATTCAATATTAAGCGGAATTCTTGTTTTCACGGCATTTGCTCTTATAGTATTTGCAGGCATTTCACCGGTTCCGGTTATACTCGCGGGAGTAATCTGTGCACTGATCGGAACTAAAGCAATCGGAGGAAAAAGATGACTTATCTGATGCTTTTTTCTGTCTTTTTCAGAATCGGGCTTTTTACAATCGGCGGCGGGCTCGCGTCACTTCCTCTGCTTTATAATGAAATGGTAGACGGAGGTTTTCTCTCGCGTCAGGAATTCATTGATATGCTGGCAGTTTCACAATCAACTCCCGGCCCGATCGGAATAAATATGGCTACCTACACAGGCTATAAAATTGCCGGAATAACCGGATCAATAACTGCAACGGTTGGAATGGCCGCTCCTTCTTTTATAATCATAATAATCATTGCTTCTTTCATCAGAAACTTCGACAAAAACAAATACATTCGTTCAATACTTTATGTTCTCCGGGCTCTTTCTCTCGGATTAATAGCTTCTGCCGCATGGTATGTTTTTGCAAACTCTGTAATTACAGAAGGTATATCAATTTTTGAAAGTTCAAATCTGCCTTTTCTAATTCTTTTTTCTGCAATAGCTCTTTGTTTTAATACATTTAAAAGAATTCATCCGGCCGTTTTTATCGCCATAGGCGCAATCGCCGGAATTCTTTTTCTATAATTATTATTTATTCATTGTTCATTATTAATTGTTCTTTCGTCCTGTTTTGTTTCAGCGGAAAACTGATCTCAGCAGTTACACCCTTTTCAGAATTATTCGTTATAGAAATATTTCCGCCGTGAAGCTGAACACTTTCCTTAACAAAAGAAAGACCCAGTCCCGTTCCTTTTTTTGATGTTGAAGCGGATGGAATAGAATAGAATTTATCAAAAATCTTTAGAAGTGCATATTCAGGAATTCCGCTTCCCTGATCTATTACCGAAAATACCGCGCTGTCATTCTTAACTTCACAATTAATTTCGACAACCGATCCGGCTGATGAATGTTTAACCGCATTATCCGCAATATTAAGAAGAGAATGTCTTACTAGAAAATATTCACCTTCTATAATTATATTTTCATCACAATTTATTTTTAATTCTACACCGGAACTTTCAGCCTGCGGCAGAAGACTTTGCGTTACATCTTCTATTACATCCATAGCTTTAATTCCTTCAACAGACTTGAGGCCTTCCCTGTTTTCAAGCGCGGAAAGAAGAAGCATCTTTTCTATCAAGGAATGAATCCTTGATGACTCGCGCAGAATATTTGCGGCGAACTTTTCTTTTTGTTCTTCTGAAAGTTTTTCAGTTAAGAGTTCAGCAGCGCTTCGTATAGAACTTAAAGGTGATTTTATTTCGTGAGTCAGGGCATTGACATAATTCTCAATATACTTTTTGCCTTTAAGTTCCTTGAAAACCTTTTCAAAAGCGAGAGCCAAATCATTGATCTCGCTTCCGGAAAACTTCGGCGGAAGTGAATGTCTGTTTTCTTTTAGAGAATTTATGAATGCTGTGAGTTTTTTTATAGGTGAAGTTATCCAGAAAGATAATATGATGCTGATTACAGTGAATGCGGCAAAACTTATGAAGCCGAGAAACATCACTCTTTTTCTAGCGAGATAAATGAAAGAAGAAACACTTTTCTTGGATTTCTCAACTGTAACGCTTCCGATAATTATTCCATTACTTTTAATAGGCGCCGCAACATAAAGAAGACCTTCTTCCTCGGTTGTTATTTTTGATGAACGTACACCGTATTCACCGCGCAGAGTCAGATAAACATCATTCCAGTTTGAAAAATCCCTACCCGTCCTTTCTCCGTTTCTAGAATCAAAAAGAACGATGCCGTTTCTGTCACAAACATAAAACTGCAGATCAACATTGGTTTTCAAATGCGAATAGATTTTTGCGGAAAACTTTTTCTGATATGTTATATCCGAGAGTTCAGAAATCCTTTTAACTGAAATCTTTCCGCCGGTTATGTCTTCTTCGATGAGAGCCGCAAGAATATGAGCCGTATCGTTCATCGATTCTTCAACGGTTTCAAAATAACGCGGGCGGATATCATTGACAATGATATCGAAAACGTAATACAGACCGGCACCGAAAACCAGAAAAAACGCGATGAAGAGACGGAACTTGATATTCACAGATTATCCTTTAGAGAATATCCGATTCCGCGGTGTGTTTCAATCGGATCAACATCGGGATTAACAGCTTTCAGTTTTGCTCTCAGCATTTTTATATGAGCGTCGACTGTACGGTCAAAGCTGTCATCGGGCTCAAGCCAAACCAGATCCATGATTTTCTGACGCTCAAAAATCCATCCCGGCCTGTTCGCAAACAGAACAAGAATATCAAACTCATATCTCGAAAGAGAAAGTTTTTTGCCGAAATAAGTAATCTGTCTTTTATTCATATCAATCTGAAAAGGAGAATCGGTGTTTTTATCAGACGATTCAGTTCTTCTGAACACGGCCTTTATGCGAGCCGTCACTTCTCTCGGACTGAAAGGTTTTGAAACATAGTCATCCGCACCGAGTTCAAGACCCAGAATTCTGTCAATTTCATCCGAACGCGCGGTAAGACACAAAACGGGAATCTTTGAAGATTGTCTTATTTTTTTCAGGACATCAAAGCCGCTCATGTCGGGAAGCCCGATGTCAAGAATCACAAAGTCGCATTTCTTATCCGCAACAATGGATAAAGCATCCTTGCCTGTTTGAACCCAGGTGGAAGCAAAACCTTCGGTTTTTAAAGCGTAAATCAGACTATCCGCGATACCGGATTCGTCTTCTGCAATCAATATTGTTTTTTCTGTGTTCATGTCAAAATGATTTGATTATAATGAAAAAAGTCCATGATTTTTTTAGGGGAAGAATCATAGAAGTATCATTACTTTATAATAATTGAACATAATAATGCCGAAATCTTATTAGTATTAACTTATTCCGTTATGATCCATTTTCCGTCTTTTAAAATCATTTCAGCGTTTAACCATGTCCCACGGAACAGCTTTTGAACGATCCTTCTTTACCTTATCATAAGCGGCTATATCTTCGAGTTCTTCTATATATTCAACAAGTCTGTCATAGTTTTTCTTTGTGATGATGACACTGGTCGGCTGACCTTTATCGTTGATGATGTATTGTTCTTTAAGCTGAAGCATTTGTTTAACCTCACATAAAAAATAACAGAAATATACATAACGGCAAGAATATAAAGCTTTAATCGCTTTCTTATCTATTTTGCCCAATTTTCAATTTCAAGTCCCTTAACTTTAGAAAAATGTTTTTCATTATTTGTAACTAAAATTGAATTCATTGTTAAAGCAGTTGATGCGATCAGTAAATCAAAGTCATCAATGATATTTCCTGTTTTGTGTGAATCTGCTTTTAATTCACTGAAGATTTCAATTATTGCTTTATCTATGTTTATAACAGGAAATAATTCTTTTATTCGTAAAACTACAGCGGTATTTTTCTCGATATTTTGAGACTTTTTTGCGCCGAAAAGCAATTCTCCATAAGTGATAATTGAAATTGATTTCGGTATATTTTCATTTTTAAGGAAATTGTCCTGAACGGATTTATTTCCTTTTATACTGTATATTATTATATCTGTATCAATCAAATATGACATTAGATTTATCAAACCTCTTGGACTTACTGCGTGTTTGTTTGATTGATGATATTATTTCATCTGCATTTCGTTTATCATCCCATGATCCGGATAAAGAAATAAATTCCTTCGTAGGATTGCTTTTAAATAGAGCGGGATTAGAAAGATATTTTTCAATAATAGATATAACTTCCTGGCTGACAGACCTATTTTCACTTTTTGCTGTCATTTTCAATGAAGAATACAATCTGTCATCAATGTCTCGAACCTGAAGAATTGCCATATTTTACCTCAACATGAATAAAGTAATCATTATTCATGAAAAGTCAATCATAATTCATGCAAACCGGGCGTTGCATATAATGAAAGCGTGTAGGCGAATGTGGCGAAGGCCGAAGCGGATGCAATTTGTTAAGTGCAGTAATTTTTAGCAAGGTGACCAATAATTAAATTTAAAAACTTTACCATTTTTAAAATAAAATTCAGCACAGTCATCTGTATCTTTAGAAAATAATTGTATTACTTCACGATTTAATAATTCCTCTTTTGAATAATAAGTTAACAAAAGATCATTAAAGTGTTTAATAAATTCATTTTTTGAAGTCTTATTTGAAATTCTATAATCACCTATCATAATATAATTATTGTCATTTAATATAATACTTTCAAATATAAATCCTTCTTTATCGTTTCCAATACATATAATATCTTTATAAATTAATTGATAATAATCAGGATTTTTTTTACCTGTTGCATAATTACCGCATTCATATTCAGGTACATTTTGCTTTGGTTTACCAAATTTTTTAATAATTTTCATTTTTGAATTATTAAAAGAAAGATCACAATACTTAAAATCTTTCCAAGAAAATGATTTAACTTTTGAAAATGTTATAGAATTCATTAACAACAGAACAAGGATTATTGAAAAGATTTTAGTTAAAAAAGAAAATTTCATAATTACACCTAATTTTTATACAAATAGAATTAATCTAAAAAAATATTACACATAACGTACGAGAGTTGACGACGTTGGAGAACGCATGTGAGCCAATGTGCCGAAGGCCGAGTGACCATAGGGAGCGTCGCGCACATCACAGTGATCACGGAGCACAGCAAATAGCCACTGTTATAGGCTGTGGTTTGCATTATTATTCTATCGACCCTCCACTATTTCTTTCAATTCTTCAATTGTATAAAACTTATCATTTAATTTTCGATGAAGCATTGCATGGCAATTGGGGCATACCGGTTTTAAATCGTTTTTATAATCAACTTTATATTGTTTATCAATTTGATATATAGGAATTACATGATGAACATGAATAAATCCGGCGCCGAGTTCACCGTATTGTTTTCTGAAATCCACTCCACAAACAATACATTTTGATCCATGATATTCAATACATTTGGCGCGAGCAATAGAACTTCTTTCATATTTATTTACAATAGCAGTTTTCTTTATTCCTTCATAAATTGAAGTTTCTTCAGCAATAATATCTGGAAAAAAATCCATCTGTTTAGAATCATCAAAACTTTTCTCAACGTAACTCAACAAATCCCCTGTTAATCTCATCGGCCCTTGTGGTGCGGATGACAACCCATTACTCAAGAGGAACTTCAGACTTAAGGCTTCCAATTCGACCTGATCAATGAGAACGAGGTGCATATATTTTCCATCTAACGATTTCTCATATTCCGCCAAATCTCTCCAATATTCTTTATCATTACGGATTGCGTCCTTGGTAAGATCAATCTGTTCTACCCTACATTGATATCTAATCTTCATTACAGGTTTGGTACAATAAATGTAGACAATATCCCCGACAGAAAATGAAATATTTCCTTGTCTCCAGTCAATAAATCCATAATGCTCAAATGAACTAGTATGATCGTATAGATTAGAGTTTGCAGAGATTAACCAATTCATTTGAACCTCTCAGTGATCTTCCCCCAGTTTTGCGGACACAGAGCTAAGCGTTTTTCCTGAACCATTTCAATTCAAAACTTTTAGGGCTAAGATAGTCAAGAAAAGAATGCTTTCTCGTGTTATTATAGAAAGTTGTAATA
>JAKJGA010000007.1 GCA_022704645.1 Spirochaetota bacterium | reverse complement strand
TTCCATCCGCGAAGCGGAGATGAGATGAGTGCCGGCATTTTCGACTGAAATCAAAAAACACCATTGCGCGCCAGCGCGAGAAAAAGATGAATGAATAGAGCTGAGTTGATTGAAAGTTGAGACATCATGAAGGAGAAAGAATTACGCGTATGCTAAGCGCAGCGAACAAACGCGTAATGAAATTATAAAATGCATGATTTCAAAAATCACGAAAGTGCGCTAAGCACTTAGAATAAAGAAGAGTGATAGAAAAAGAAATTAAGGGGACTGGGGATATCCCCTGCGGCTTTTCCGAACGTACACGGATGTACGCAAGTTCGAGCGCTCACGGATGGATCAGCGCTCGAATAGCGATACTTTCTTTTTGTCGAAAAAAAGAAAGTAACAGAAACTTGAAATATCTACGGATAAGGAGCTTGATAAGACATACGCGGTAAGCCATATTTATTTAAATGGTGTACGAATCGCAGCTGCAATGCCGAACGGCGAATGCAGATATTTTCTGACTGACCAGGTCGATTCGGTAAATGTAGTGCTGAATGACAAGGGCGACGCGGTAACGAGAACAGAATATAAGCCGTACGGTGAAACGTGGATTCAGGAGGGCGACAAGACAAACAGGCCGAAGTTCAACTCGCAGGAGCTGGATCCGGAGACCGGATATTATTTCTATAACGCCAGGTATTACGAAGCGGAGATAGGAAGATTTATCACCGCGGATAATGTAATCGACGGTGAGTATAGCACGCAGGGATGGAATAGATTTAGTTATGTGAAGAATAATCCTGTGCGGTATAAGGATCCGAGCGGGCATTCGCAAAAAGATGCAGAGGCTCAAGCATTAGCTTCTGTAGGCCAAATAACTGAACGCCATCAAATAAATATAACAAAAGGTGGCGCAGGTACTTTGCCGGATAATTTTGAGGAAATGAGAAATGGGCAAATGTCGGAAAAAGAAATTGCGACAGTAAAAAGATTCATCGGAGAAGGTATTAATGGAAAAAATATAGACTTAAAAAAATTGAAAGTGCAATATAGAGGTAACCCTTCTGATGACGGAGTGGGATTCTCGCCTCCATTTGGTAATTCTTTGATTATACAGGATATAAATAATAAAAAAGGAGAAATATATTCTATCACTGCATTATGCCATGAGGTGTTTCACAAAATGCAATATAAGGAAGATCCTTCAAAGAAAATAAAAGTACTTGCAGAGTTTGCATTACATAAATCCGGATTCTCAGATCCGTATGAATATAAAAAAAATACTTCTAATCCGATCAAGAAATTGTCAGATATAAATGAAGTTGAAGGGCAGGCGAAATATGTTGGTGATTTTGTCAGGTCGGTTTTGAATTATGAGAAAATGAAAACTATATATGAAGAAGATGTTAAAAATGGTTTTAAAAAAGGAATGGAAATGAATGGATCCGATATGGAAAAATATAAGGCGGAAGCAATAGAAAGAGCAACCGTTCTGAAAAACTCTGGTATGAAATCATATGAAATTGATAGATTTTCAGGAGGAAAACCATGAGATTAGGGAAATATAAAATATTTTTGCTAATATTTGTTTTTATTATTAATGTATCTTGTTCGCAGAGCGGACCAATTATAGAAAAAAGTATCAAATATTATCAAAGTAAAAATTTCGGATTAATTAGATATGATACAATAATATTTCATTTTAAGAAACCAATAACTATTTATAGTGTTGAAGTGAATGAGAAAATAGGTAACACTTCTGAGTATAAACTATTGTCTGGTGAAATGTATACAGATAAAAAAAATCAAATGAATCTTGAAATACGATATTATTTAAGGAAAGATGATCTTTATGCAATGAATAATACTATTTCCTATATAATTGAAACTAATAAAGGAGTTTATCACGGAGAATATAAATATGTAGACAAGACTGATCCTGAATCTACAAAGCAAATGCGTCTTGATGATCCGAATGTAATTCTTGTTCCGATACCAAAAAAATGATCAATTATGCATTCACTTGTGAAAGAAATTAATGATTTGATAGAATAAAATATCGTCTGTATGAACAATGATGGTTTTCCCCTTCCACATCTCCTCTTCCATCCGCGAAGTGGAGATGAAATGAATGACGGCATTGTCGCCTGAAATCAAAAATCTCCATCGCGCGCCAGCGCGAGAAAAGATGAGTGAATAGAGCAGAGTTGATAAAAAGTTGATATATCATGAGGAAGAAAGAATTACGCGTATGCTGAGCGGGAATATATCGTTAATATCAATAGAATATTTTTTTCTCAGCAGACTTTTTGGCGCGTAACCCATCCTTGGGCGCGCCAAACTGGTGCACATCGTGTGCTCTACGTGTGTCTGCTTCGGTAATGACTTAAATTTGGCTTTACGCCATTAACTCCGAGATAACGCTTGCGTTGTCCCGCTAAGAGCTAAAGCTCTTCTCGCGGGCAATGTTTCCGCCTCCGTGCGGAAACTCGCGTAATGAAATTTCGATATGAATGATAGATGAAATTCCAAAGTGCGCTAAGCACTTAGAATAAAGAAGAGTGAGAGAAAAAGAATTTAAAATGTCCGACGAAGTCGGACTCAACTCGGGCGACCGCAGTATCCGGCAAAGCCGGTACGAGGAATTCGCCCGACAAAAGCCAGGAGTGGGATCTCAAAGGGATGAGGAGCGGCGACTGAGCTCCTCGTCCCTTTGAATGTCGACAAAGGCGACGCGGTAACGAGAACTGAATATAAGCCGTATGGCGAAACGTGGGTACAAGAAGGAGACAAAACAAACAGACCGAAATTCAATTCGCAGGAACTTGATCCGGAGACCGGTTACTATTTCTATAACGCCAGATATTACGAAGCGGAAATAGGAAGATTTATCACTGCGGATAATATTATCGATGGCGAGTACAGCACGCAGGGATGGAATAGATTTAGTTATGTGAAGAATAACCCGGTGCGGTATAAGGATCCAAGTGGGAATTTTCTTGAGTTCATGTTCTTTGGAAATGATACCGTGCTTGATCCATTGATCCGTCCTATGCCGGAAATTGTAGGTCAAACAGGGAAAGGTGTTTTAGAAGGAGTTAAGACTGGTACCGCAGATGCCGCCGAAGCATTAATCGGTACAGGTAGATCGCGAGTTATTGCGAATACTGAAGCAGATTCAATTACTAAGTCAAAAGCTGAAGCTAAAACTAAAGCAAGTTCTAAAAAGGAATCAGATCCAAAGAAGTGGATTATTATTGGAGAAAATATGGAAAGAGTTCGTTTTGCAGCGAAATCGTTTCAAGCTGAATATTTTCCAAAAGATTTTAAGATTGCTCTATATACAGGACAATGGAAAATACCAGGATATAGTAATGATAATCCTGTACATGTTGAATTAAGTTGTAATAGAAATGCTGATTGGGTGAAGAGAAAAATCCGACAAGGTTACAACGTTATTGATATTGGTATAGATAAATCTCGTTCACCAAAAGATCGGGAGAAAATGAAAAATTACAAAGTTGAAAAGGAAACTGTTGAGAAGATGAAAGGTAGACGTGAATTTCTACATATTAAATTTCCAGTACTATCAAGTGATGAATTAAAAAAAATGAAAGGGTATATGGAGAAATGAATATTCCAAAGCGAAAAGATGTTGTGTTGAAGTTTAAAGATGTATTGCCAAATTTTAGATACCTGAGAACAAGATCTGATGCAAGTATACAGTTGTTAATTTTTAAAAACGACAATATATATTTAATGATCAAAATTAACAGAAAATATAATATGATTGATTTTTATGTTGAGCCATATAATTTTACAAAGAGTAAAGAAATAATTAGGGATATTGTTCATGAAAATGTGATATATAATTTGCCACTTGTTGTTGAACAGTATGATGCATCTTGGGTTGATGAATATTTAGAGTTAAGATCATTTGAAGAAATTGTTGATAAAATTTCGAATGAGTTACATGGGCGTCTTAATTCTCTTGTGAATGGGCATTATGAATGTCTAATACCTGTACGCAAAGTAATATTAGATGGAAGAATTGAGCAGGTGGAGGAATTTGCCTCCGACCCTAATTGTGATGGATATTTAACTGTGACTGAGAAAGGAGTCGTTAGAGTAGATGATCCAAAAGAATTCATTGAGTTGGAGCGTAAAAGAATTAAAAGGAATATCGATGAACAAATTGATTTAATTTTAAAAAACAATTACATAGTAACCACAGAGCAACCAAGAGGATTCAGGTGATCATCAAAAACTGTCTCTATAGTTGATAATATTGTACAATGATGCTATTCTCCCTTCCATATTTCCACTTCCATCCGCGAAGCGGAGATGAGATGAATGCCGGCATTGTCGATTGAAATCAAAAATCTCCATCGCGCGCCAGAGCGAGAAGAGATGAATGAATAGAGCAGAGTAGATTGCAAGTTGGGATATCATGAGGAAGAAAGAGTTGCGCGTAAAAGTGCGCTAAGCACTTCAGAAAGAGATGAATGGGAGAAAAATAATTTAAAATGTCCGACGAAGTCGGACTCAACTCGGGCGACCGCAGTAACCGGCAAAGCCGGTACGAGGAATTCGCCCGACAAAAGCCAGGAGTGGGATCTCAAAGGGATGAGGAGCGGCGACTGAGCTCCTCGTCCCTTTGAATGTCGATAAAGGCGACGCGGTAACGAGAACAGAATATAAGCCGTACGGTGAAACGTGGATTCAGGAGGGCGACAAGACAAACAGGCCGAAGTTCAACTCGCAGGAGCTGGATCCGGAGACCGGATATTATTTCTATAACGCCAGGTATTACGAAGCGGAGATAGGACGGTTTGTTACGGCGGATAACATTATTCCAGAGGAATATAGTACCCAGAGTTGGAATAGATTCAGTTATTGCAAAGGTAATCCTGTAAGATATAAAGACCCGACGGGGCATGACCCAGCTGATGAAATTTCTAACTTTCTAAGTGAACTTAAGGGAGTTCTTGAAGAATCAGCCGATAGTCAATTAAGCGTAGCAAAAGAAACTGCATCAAGTGGCGATATTGTTGCCGCTTCTTATTGGGGATTTTGTGGTGCGGCAAACAAAGCAGTATCATTTTTTCTTCCTGAAGATAGAAGTGATATAGACTTAGCTCTTTTGACAGCGTTTATAGGTAATCCAGCTGTTGTTAAAACAGCAAAAAAAGGTGTAAAAAATGCAGAGAAAGCTTTAGAAAGTGTATTAAAAACTAATACGTCTAAAAAAATCTCCAAGAATAGTGATAATGTTTGGTCTTCTGGTCAAAAACTGATTGAACAAATTTCTGAAAAATATGGTGATGATGTTGCCAGGAAAATAGTACCATCGAAACTTCCTCATAATAATAAAACGCTTGGTCATTGGGATACCATAGTTAATGTTGGAATTAAAGAAGCAATGAATCCTGAAGTGAAAAAAGTGTTTTTGAATAAAGGGTTAAGTAATGTTGTTGATTTGGCTAAAGGACAAAAAAATAGAAGACTGGATGTATTAACTGAAAAAATGAATGGAATAATTGACGTGCTCCCTGTTTTTTGAACCACTACATGAAGGAAAACTCATGCAATTTTTGCAATAAATTCATACGGAGATAATCCACCTAATCCTTTATGAGGACGTTCCGTATTATAATCTATTCTCCATGCTTCAATTTTCGACCGAGCATCTGAAATACTTTCGAACCATTCTTCATTGAGACATTCATCCCTGAACTTTCCATTAAAACTTTCTACAAACGCATTCTGCGTCGGTTTTCCTTTGTCAATATAATGAATCTCGACATGATTTTGATCTGCCCATTTTCTAAAAGCTTTAGAAGTAAATTCAGTTCCGTTATCACATACAATCTGCTTTGGTAAAATTCTTCTCTCTTTTAACTCATCAAATATTCTCACAAGACGTTTTCCGGTTATAGAAAAATCAACATGTTGAACTATAGCTTCACGCGAACAATCATCTATCAAGTTGAATGTTCTGAATTTCCTTCCATTATACAAACTATCGCTGACAAAATCCATCGACCACCGTTCATCGATTGTGTTTGGAATTAGAATTGGAATTTTTTCTCCGCAATATCTTTTCTTGCTGCGTTTACGCCTGTATTTAAGGTCCATCTCACAATAAATTCGATAAACTTTTTTGTGATTCACTATTCTCTTTTTCCTCAAAACCTCACATATCCGGCGATATCCGAAACGCTTTCTCTTTAAAGCAATTTCCCGGATTTCAGATTTCAATTCTTCATCCTTTATAACACGTTTATGCCGGTACACATTTCGATGCAGGCTGGCGAGTTCACACGAGCGTCTTTCGCTGATATAATCCTTTGCCGCCGAAACTGCTTCTTTCTTCTGTTCCCGGCTTAATACTTTTTTGCAAGCATCGCCTTTAAAGCCATAACATCGAGCGCTTGCTCTGCCACAAGCTTTTTGAGTTTGGAATTCTCATCTTCCAGTGACCTCATTTTCTGGAGATCTGATACTTCCATTCCTCCATATTTTGATCGCCAGTTGTAGAAGGTATTTTTGCTTATTCCGTACTTCCGGCATAATTCTAGTGAGTTCGCACCGGCTTCCGACTCTTTTAAAATGTCGTGAATCTGTTGTTCTGTAAATCTTTTTCTTTTCATTCTTTACTCCTGCTTTTTTTATTTCTTTACTGCAAGAGTTTTTCCCTCTAAAAATGGTTCACCTTTCGGGGGCAGGTCATAATAGATCAAACTGAAGTTCCAAGTAAAACAGATGATTTGGATAAATTATATAAAAGAATGGAAGAAACGCAGGATTATTTAGGGGATAAAGCTGGAAAAATTCGTATTAAAAAAATTGAATAATAAGGAGTTTGATGTGAGAAATAATAATTTAATGAAAACTGTGAGTTTGTATGGTTCCATTAATGATAATAAAGAAATATGGATGAAATGGTATAAATCATGTAAGGATTATATTGAAGGGTTGGGATTAAAAGCAAATTATTTTTCAATAGAAAGTGCTACTATGAAGACAGGTAAAGTTATGACAATGAATAAGTCAGAGAAAAAGATGTCCAAATCAATAGAACAAGGAGATAAGATAAATTGGTTATCTATATATTCTTTGCCGGATAATTTCAAACAAGCTGCTTTTGATTATGATGTATATATGACAAGAGGTAGAGGGCATGTTTGTTTTTCAGCGTCAAAGGATATTTATAAAAGGATTGTGGAAAATGATTTTATTAATTTGTTTAAACAATTTATAGAATTTGAGAGTGGTGAGGTTTTTGAAATGGCAAGAGAAGAGAGCTCAATATTCTATATGTTTAGGGCAAATTCTGAATCAGATTATGAGACATTGAAATTAATAAAAAAATTTTAATTATAATACACACAATGTGTACAATGATGGCATCCATCTTCCACATCTCCTCTTCCATCCGCGAAGCGGAGATGATATGAATGCCGGCATTGTCGATTGAAATCAAAAATCTCCATCGCGCGTCAGCGCGAGAAAAAGATGAATGAATAGAGCTGAGTTGAATGAAAGTTGAGCCATCATGAAGGAGAAAGAATTACTTGCCCTCACCGCGCTGTTGTGTGTGACGAGCCCTCTCCCAAAATGTATTTGAAAATTGGCGAAGCCAACGGAAAGAATAAAGCGGGAGAGGGCTTTCTATCAATATATTTATTGAACATTAAGAAAAGATTAATAATAGTTGAAATTCCAAAGTGCGCTAAGCACTTCAGAAAGAGATGAATGGGAGAAAAATAATTTAAAATGTTCGACGAAGTCGGACTCAACTCGGGCGACCGCAGTATCCGGCAAAGCCGGTACGAGGAATTCGCCCGACAAAAGCCAGGAGTGGGATCTCAAAGGGAAGAGGAGCGGCGACTGAGCTCCTCGTCCCTTTGAATGTCGATAAAGGCGATGCTGTAACGAGAACTGAATACAAACCATACGGCGATATCAGAAGCAGGAGGCTTTAAACGAGGCGCGGACAGGATGTCCAAAAGCGCCGAGCAGGGTACAAGAAGGAGACAAAACAAACAGACCGAAATTCAATTCGCAGGAACTTGATCCGGAGACCGGTTACTATTTCTATAACGCCAGATATTACGAAGCGGAAATAGGACGGTTTGTTACGGCGGATAACATTATTCCAGAGGAATATAGTACCCAGAGTTGGAATAGATTCAGTTATTGCAAAGGTAATCCTGTAAGATATAAAGACCCGACTGGACATAAAGAAGTAACAGATGAAGCAACACGGGCGAGTCTTAGCAGTTTTGGTCTTAATAATAATTCATGTGGAAATACGTATTATGAGATATGCGAACCGGAGAATGCCGTTCCGACATGTGATAAAAGGTGGGTCAAAGGAAATCAGGCAAAAAGACTCTATGATTATTTGGAAAAAAATAAATGTAATGCGGAAGGTAAAGCTAATAAAGAAGTCTGTGCAATAATTATGGCAGTAAATGAAGCGTATAAAGTATCTGATGAAAAAACAAGGACAAGTAAAAGTGAATATTTTGGTCCGACAGGTGTAGAGATAACTGATGTCAATAAAACTCCTGTTGATTGGAATAAAGATCCATTCATAAAAGGAGAATATGAAACAAGTGATGCTAGAGGAATTTTAAGAGATGGAGCTTGGGCGCATTTCTCAAGAAAAACAGGCGGTAAAAATGACAGTTATCGCTTTAATAATATTCATTTTGAATATAGTAAAGATAAAAATGGAAATAAGATACCGAAAGTTCATTTTGATAGATATGATCCATCAAAAGGCCCTAAAGAAACAGCTAATCATAATATATATGAATATAGGAAAAGTCCAATCTATAATCCTGAGGAAAAAATAAATCGCAAGGTAAATGAAGTGAAGAATAATATTAACGAAATAAAGGAAATACTAATGAAGGGAAAAGAAAATAATTTTGAACCTTATAATATGTAAAAAATAATAAATTGAAGGAGTTTTTTAAATGAAAAGAATTATATTTATTTTTTCTGTGATTATTTTTTTTGAAGCATGTGCTTATCATGATGTAATTGAGTATAAAGATAGCGATGACAAGAAAGAAAATATTTTCCAATTAAGTGAAAATGTAAAAGTTGAATTAGAATATGTATATTGCAATAAAAGTTACTACGAAGAAGAAAATCCCAAGTATTATCTAAATTCAAGTTGTTCGATTAGGAGTGAAAAGGAATTTGAATTGGTTAACATCGATATCAAAATGAAAATTGATGATGATAAAATTATGAATTTTAATAATGTTTCAGTTGGTGTAGGAGAAAATGCAAAAGATTATAGTTCGTTTAATGCTTTATTGAAAGAAAAGCAAATTCGATTTGGCTGGGATATTTATATGAATTATGATTATGAATATGTTAAATATAAAGATATAGTAATGGAATATTATATTGTTATAAAAGAAAACAATAAATTATATGAATTAAAAGGTGAAAAAAAATTACACCGAAACATGAGACGAGTTCGGACATATCCTATTTTTGGTGTGTAATTGGTATGCTTCTGCAGTTGATAATGTGTACAATGATGGCATTCCCCTTCCTCATCTTCACTTCCATCCGCGAAGCGGAGATGAAACGAATGCCGGCATTGTCGACTGAAATCAAAAATCTCCATCGAGCGCCAGCGCGAGAAAAAGAGTAATGAATAGATCAGAGTTGATTGCAAGTTGAGATATCATGAAGAAGAAAGAATTACGCGTATGATGAGCGGGAATATATCGTTAATATCAATAGAATATTTTTTTCTCAGCAGACTTTTTGGCGCGTAACCCATCCTTGGGCGCGCCAAACTGGTGCACATCGTGTGCTCTACGTGTGTCTGCTTCGGTAATGACTTAAATTTGGCTTTACGCCATAAACTCCGAGATAACGCTTGCGTTGTCCCGCTATGGTCTTCGACCATCTCTCGGGCAATGTTTCCGCCTCCGTGCGGAAACTCGCGCCCTCTCCCAAAATGTATTTGGAAATTGGCGAAGCCAACGGAAAGAGAAATAAGGGAGAGGGCTTTCTATCAATAAATTTATTGAAAAAAAAGTAATATTTTAATGATAGTTGAAATTTAAAGTGCGCCAAGCACTTAGAATGTAATATCGGATGAATATTGTACGTGGAGTTGAAAATGAGATATATTATATTACTATTTTTAATTATTACTGAAAATATAATCGCAGGTGAAATATTTTGCGATGTAAGGTATAATTCTAAAGATAATAAATCATGTTTGTTTTTTTATGAGAATGGAATTTATAAGAAAAATATTTTGATTAATGGAAATGTAAACAAGATTGAGTGGAGCAAAAATAAACCAGAATTATTAATAGATTTTTGTGATAAAAATAAATCTAAAATAGTCAAATATTGTTACAAACGAAATATTTTTATTAAAATTGATTCAAAAAATGTTTTTTTTGATAATGATTCTGTTATTTGTAAGTACAAATTCGATAAAATAAATGATAACACTTATGAAGTCAATATAAACAAGTATAGTGGAGAATTGATAGATAAATTTAATATGTTTATATCCGGCAGTGTTCCTTTAGAGTTAATGCCGATTAATAAAGGATATCTTATTTTTGTATATGATGAGTATGGGAAATTTAGTTTTTATAAAGTATTAGGAAAAACAGTAAATAGAATAACTTCATTTAACTCATATCAATGTGATGAAAGACCAATTGTATCATATGATGGGAATTATGTTTATTTTTCTGCGGGTTTTGGCCAAGGTCATAAAATTATTGAACTAAATTTAAATAGTGGAAAATTGAATACTGTTATTGATAACGTAGGTACAATTTGTGATAATTATTCAGATATTAGTTCGTATGTTATTTCAGGAAGTAAGAATTTATTATATTTTCTCTCAGATGATGAGGATGCAGCTTCTTTGTATTACTATGATAAAATCAAGGGAAAAAGTAAAAAGTGCCCTTTAACTGACGGCTGTAAGTATGAATATGAAAGAAGATATATTTCGATTAGTCCTGAATATGATTTAATTGAAAAATGAGTATTTAATAGACTATATTTTAATATATTTCAATTCAACTGGATTATTGAATTATATCCCTGAAAACTAAAGGTGGTCTTTATGAGAAAGATATTGTATTTCACTATTTGTATTTCTTTGGTCTCGGTTTTTGTTGAAGCTGAGAATAAACAAATAACATTTGATGAGCTTAAAGATATTACCGAAAACAAGAAAACTATAATGACAGATAATATTTATGATTATTCTTGTAAATTCTATGAACAAAAACAATTTGATGAATTTATTCAAAAAATGAAAAAAGATAATAATCTATTCATTTATAGTAATAAAAATGTAAAAATAACAGCTTCATCTCATCTTTCTACTGGTAATAGCAATTATATGGAATCTAATATGATGGATGGAGATTTAAAAACCATTTGGGTAGAAGGTGCAAAAGATTTTGGATTCAAAGAATGGGTGAAGATTTCAAGTAATTTTAATAAAATATTTTTTCCTCATTATTTAATCATATATTCAGGACATGGTAAAAATTATGATCTCTTCAAGAAAAATAATCGTTTAAAATCAATTGTAATGAGAAAGTATAATCCTTGCGGGACAAGTGAACAATCTTATACGAAAAGATTTCCGGTGACTTATTTTTTTAGATATACCTTAGAAGATAAACCGGGATATCATGTTTTGCCGATTGGTGATGTTTATATGGATGGATGTCCGGGTAAACCGATTGAGATAACATTATATATTGAAAGTGTTTATCCCGGATCAATGTATGACGATACATGCATATCGGAGTTACAAGTTTTAGGTGAAGCTTATTGATTTAATAAATATAATATTCCCCATCCTCATCTCCTTTTCCATCCGCGAAGCGGAGATGAAATTATTGAAACATTTTTGGAGAAAAAATGACGCCCCCAGAGCATTTAGTTATAGGTGTTTCGATCGGAAATATTTTTTATGCAGTTCAGACTTTTTTTAAGAAAAAGTATCTGCCGTATTTGTTTATAATATTTATTTCAGGTATTTTTGCGATTATTCCTGATGCAGATTCATTCTTCGGAAATTATATTTCAACTGATGTTTATGCCGGTCATAGAGGAATAACTCATTCAGTTATATTTGTGTTTGCATTGTCGGCTCTGATATCATTTCTAGTAGTTGTTTTAGTTTTTTTAAAGCGTTTGTTTTATAAAAGAGAAATATCAAATCTTAATTATTTTGTCATATTCTTATTTTCGTTGATATTATTATCGGGGTTATCTCATCTAATAGCCGATCTGCCTCAGCCTCCGGGTGTATGGAAGGGGATACCTCTGTTTTATCCGCATCAAACTGGTGAATCATTTTCAAGGGTCGGCGGATGGTCAAAGATCGGATGGTATGATTATAAAATCTTCTGGACTCTGTTTTATTCCGTATCCGTTTCATTTATATTGATAGCATCAGGTTTCATTTTAAGAAAATTATCTTTTAAAAAAATTACAAAAGTATTATCAATGCTTATTATCGTTTTCAACATATCCGTTTTCATTTGGCTTAGTTCTTATATAGTAAATTCAGATTACATTAATGCTAAACAATGGGATCAACAACAAAACGTTTACTTGAAAAACTCGAATAGAATTATCAGCGGATTAACGACTAGGGGCAAAGACTGTTTTCTGAAAATATTCAGAATTGTTAAGTGATAAAATATTTTAAATCTGTTGTTCGTTTATTTCTAGGCAAAGTATACTTTTGAAATAAATGAATAGAGTTGAGTTGATTGCAACTTGAGATATCATGAGGAGGAAATAATTACGCGTAAAAGTGCGCTAAGCACTTCAGAAAGAGATGATTGGGAGAAAACAAAAAACATAATTTGCCGAAGGCAAATTTATCTCTGATCGGAGCGCAGGGGTTCTGTCTGAGCCGAATCCGCTGGAAGCGGTTCGGCGAGTTCTGCGCGACAACGAGCGGGTAGGGATTTCAAAAGGGACAGGGCTGGCGACTGAAGCCCTGTCCCTTTTGATGTAATTGCGTGACACCACGCAGCTACCAGATAAAGGGCGTGGAACGCCCTTTGAAATACACCCGATTCTCGGGCAAAACGAAAGAGATTCCAAAGACGAAGTCTTTGATTGTACTCCGACACTCGGGAATAATAATTATTAAAATATTTAGTAGATAAATAAATTGAAATTGATAATTAAAATAAAAAAGAAATTCCAAATTCACATTGATTTGTTTCATAAATAAAAAATTTTCAATCTCTACTTCGTCCTGAAATAAATTGTATTGCCAGAAACGAGCTATAATTTCGTATGGTCACAAACTGCAAGTCAGTTAATCTATTATTCAGGAGAAAAAAATGGAACTCAATGAGCTTCTTCAGAAAATCAAACTCCCCGCACATGCGGCTGATCTTCTGAAGGGATGCAAAAAAGTAATTATTGCGGATAATCTTAACGATCTAAGCAAACTTTCACTTAAAGACGAAAAAAACGGCACACAGACAGTGTCATATAATATAGCAGGCAAGGGCGAAATAGCCGAAGCCGTTGTAAGCCGCGTCAAAAACGGAATTGCTGTAAACTACATCGAACCGTACATGAGAAGACGCGATCCGAACAGCATGCTTATCGGTGATTCTCTTCCAACCGATAAAATGACTTATGAAAAAAAATTCGGAAAGAGTTTTGACGGACTAAAAAAAGAAACTTTTGACTGGATGAAAGATCAGGAACTTGCTGTATTTCTTTTCAAAGCCGGACAAATCGATATCGATATCTACGGAATCGCAATCGCCCCAGCAAACGCTGGATTCTTCTGTCTCGGTCTCGGAATACTTCAGGGTATAGTTGAAACTTCCTCAGTACCTGACGGAACTGTTCCTAAATGCGTTCTTTATACAGCGCCTCCTTTCAGACATCTTTATTTTGAAGGCAAGCAGATCGTCGTTCACGAAAGATCTGAAAATCTTCATGAAATCTACAGCTACAATCTTTATCCCGGACCGAGTGCTAAGAAGGGTGTATATTCAGCCCTCATCGATTTCGGTGAAAAAGAAGGATGGATTACAGCTCACGCTTCCGTTGTTCAGGTTGTGACTCCTTACGGCAACAAAATCAACTTCATGCATGAAGGAGCGAGCGGCGGCGGAAAAAGCGAAATGCACGAGCATATTCACAGAGGACATGACGGACGAATTCTTCTCGGTAAAAATGTTGTATCTGGCGACTCCATGTTTCTGACACTTCCGCGCGGATGTGATCTGAGACCTGTTGCGGACGATATGGCAGTTTGTCATCCGTCGCTTCAGAAAACTGAAGGCCAACTCGGAGTTTATGACGGTGAAGCCGGCTGGTTTATCCGCGTCGATCACATAAAAAATTACGGTACTGACCCTGATATTGAATCACTTTCAATTCATCCGCAGGAGCCTCTTCTGTTTCTTAATATTGATGCGTCTCCTAACAGCACAGCGCTTCTTTGGGAACACACTGAAGATTCTCCGGGCAAGCCGTGCCCTAATCCGAGATTCATCGTTCCGAGAAGAAATGTACCTAATGTAATAAACAAGCCGGTATCAGTACATGTTAGAAGCTTCGGTGTGCGCAATCCGCCGAACACAAAAGAAAATCCGAGCTATGGAATAATGGGAATGTTTCACATCCTTCCGCCGGCTCTAGCGTGGCTTTGGAGACTTGTTTCTCCGAGAGGATTCGCTAATCCAAGCATCATGGACTCTGAAGGCATGAGTTCTGAAGGTGTAGGTTCGTACTGGCCGTTTGCTACCGGCAAACGCGTGAAACAGGCAAATCTTCTTCTTGAGCAGATAGTTTCCTGTACAAAGGTCAGCTATGTTCTCTGTCCTAATCAGCATATCGGTTCATGGAAAGTCAGCTTTAATCCGCAGTGGATTATGAGGGAATATCTTGCGCGCCGCGGCGGAGTTAAATTCATGAGAGAAGAACTTAGTGAATCAAGATGTCCTCTTCTCGGTTATTCATTGAACAGACTGATGATTGAAAATCAGGAAATCAAAAAGTCGCTTTTGAAAGTTGAAAACCAGCCTGAAATCGGACTTGATGCTTATGATGCCGGAGCAAAACAGCTTACAGATTTCTTTGCAAAAGAGCTTTCACTCTACAAAGACAGTCCTGAGCTTCTTCCTCTGGGTAAAAAAATTATTGATCTTTGTTTGAAAGGCGCACGCCTTGAAGAGTACGAAAAACTCATAGAAGCAGAATCAATCTTTATAGACGAATAGTTTAAAATCCTCTCTCACGGCCTCTCTCCTTTAATAAAGGAGAGAGGGGCGAAGGGATTCTTTTCATGATATATAGCTCCATTATGATTTCTAAGCGACAAAATACAATTATAATAATATCATATTTTCTGATGATGAGAAAATTGAATTGAATACTTTATGATTAAATAATTATGAGGGGAATTCGATTTCTGTTTATGAATCAGTGAATCTTTACTTCAGTTCAAATATTCTTGAAGGCAGTTGTATATGCGGGCGGGTACATTGATGTTGATTACTTATATTCATGAATAATGATTGACTTTTCATGAAACGTAATTAACTTACCTTTTGAGGTAGATTTATGGCAATTTTACAGGTTAGAGACCTTGATGACAGGTTATATTCTTCGCTAAAATCTATTGCGAAAAGTGAAAACAGATCAATCAGTCAAGAAGTCATTTCAATAATTGAAAAATATCTCTCAAATCCTCACGTTTTTTCAAGTAATCCAACGCGTGAATTTATATCGCTTTCAGATTCATGGGATGACAATAGAAATGCTGATGAAATAATAACTTCAATCAGAAAATCAAGAAAATCGTCTAAAAGGTTCAATTCGGAAAATGTCATTTTTGATTGATACAAATATTATAATCTATAGCATAAAATCTGACAAAACTGTTCAGAATAATTTTATCAAAAATGAGAATATCCCGAAATCTATTTCTGTAATTACATACGGTGAATTATTATTCGGAGCAAAAAAATCACTCAATATTGAAAAAAATCTGGCTGTTGTATACAGAATAAAAGAATTGTTTCCAATAATTAATATTGATAAAGCAATTATTGAAACTTTTAGTGACTTAAAAACAAAATCGCAGAAAACAGGGAATATTATTGATGATTTTGATCTACTAATTGCTTCCACGGCATTGACAATGAATTTAACACTTGTAACGAACAACGAAAAGCATTTCAAAAAAATAAACGGTTTAATAATAGAGAATTGGAAGAATGAGTAAAGAAACATTAGGAATTCTTAATTGTGATACTTTCAAAAATTGGATTAAATCCGATTTTCCTGCAATTTACAATGATATTATAAATTAACAAAATGTGGATTTTATAACAATCTCCATTTTCAAATCAAACCTATTTTTTATTGACAAATTCGTACAAAATTCAAGTTTCTATGAGTATAGAATTTTTGAATTTACGGTCATTTTTAGAAACTTTTACAGATTTTGGTTTCTAACAATGTAAGGTTTGTTGAATTGTTTCATAAGACCGGTTTAAATAACTTCTAAAATCAGTTTTTTGGGTAAATAAACAGGAGAATACCATTGTTAATTATAAAAGAAAAAATAGAGTCTATTGTCGTTGAATCCATTAATAAGGCTATTGATGATAAACGTATAGATATTCCGAAGGTTTCCGAGGTTAAGATTGAATATCCGAAGGATGAAAAATTCGGTGATTATTCAACGCCTTTTGCGCTTGAATCGGCGAAGCTGCTCAAGAAAAATCCCATGGATGTCGCTTCTGTAATTGCCGAATATGTATCAAAAAATGATTTTTTTGAAAAAGTCGATGTTGTCAGACCTGGTTTTCTTAATTTATATATTTCCAAAAAAGTGCTTAATGAAGTATCTTCTGAAATCATTTCTCTTGCTGATTCTTTCGGCATAATCAAAAAAAACAATCCTGAACGCGTTAATATTGAATTTGTTTCAGCAAATCCGACAGGACCTTTGAACATCGTTTCCGCGCGAGCGGCGGCAGTGGGAGATACACTTGCCAATCTGATTACAGCTGCAGGCGATATCGTAGACCGCGAATTTTACATCAACGATTACGGTAATCAGGTTAGACTGCTCGGTGAATCCGTTCTGTCGCGTTACCGCACATTAAACGGCATTGAAAACGAATTTCCTGAAGAAGGATATCGCGGCGAATATATCAAAGATATAGCTTCTTTTATAAATGATAAATTTAAGTCCGAAGCTGACTCCATTACCGACCACTCTGAGCTTGTAGATTTTTTTGCCAAAAAAGCCATTGAATACAATGTTTCAGGTCAGAAAGAGGTCATGAGCCGCTTCAAGGTCAATTATAAGCAGTGGTTCAGTGAAAGAACTCTTCATGAGGACGGTTCTGTAGAAAATACATTTACCGATTTGAAGGATCACGGTGTTCTTTATGAAGAAGAAGGTAAAACTTTCTTCAGGTCAACGGATTTCGGCGATGACAAAGACCGCGTTGTAATGAGAGATGACGGAAGACCGACATATCTTCTTGCTGATATCGCATATCACAGAAACAAGTTTAAAAGAGGATATTCAAAAGTCATCGATATCTGGGGACCGGATCATCATGGTTATATTGCCCGTCTTTCAGGCGCAGTAAAAGCTCTCGGGCATAAGGAATCCGCTTTCAGGGTTCTTATAGCACAGCAGGTAAATCTTATCGCCAACGGCGAACTGGTCAAGATGTCCAAACGTCTCGGTCAGTTTTCTACGATGGCTGACTTAATAGAAGAAATCGGAACTGATGTTGCGCGTTATTTCTTTGTAATGCGTTCAATGGACAGCCATCTCGATTTCGACCTTGTTCTGGCAAAAAAAGAATCTTCTGAGAATCCGGTATTTTATCTGCAGTACGCGCATGCCAGAATTTGTTCAATTTTTAGAGAAGCCGATTCGAGAAATTTCCCTTATATTAAGGGTGTTTCTGATACATCTGTTTTTGATTCGCCTGAAACAGTTGCTCTATTGAAAGCTCTTTCTAAGTATCCTGAAGAAATAAAGGATGCCGCGAATTCACTTGAACCGCACAGAATAGGAGTTTTTCTGTTGAAACTTGCTCAGCTCTTTCATAGATTTTATGCGGAAAACAGGGTTCTTGTTGATGATGAAGCAAGAAGAAATTCGTTGCTTACAGTATGTGATTGTGTAAGAATTGTAATCAGAAACGGACTTTCTCTGGTTGGTGTTAATGCTCCTGAAAAAATGTAAAATCCGGCTTATTTCTGCAATTTTTTGCATATTTGCTGCCACATCTTTACTGATTGCGCAAACGAGTGATGTTTATTTTCAGCAGGGTCTTGAAGCATACAAAAGCGGAAATTTCGGCTCTGCCGAGCTTTTATTCCGTAAAGTCATAGAAAGAAAAGACTCATATCAGGAACGCGGCAATTTTTATCTCGCGGCATGTCTTTTCCGTCAGGGTAAATATGACGAGGCAATTTTTGAATTTAACCGTTTTCAGCTGTTAAGCCGCAACCAGGAGCTCATATCCGAAAGCCGTTTTTATATCGCAGAAAGTTATTACCTGAAAAAAGATTTCATTAAAGCTATTGAAGAATATAAACGTTTCATTTCGATCGGCCAGAAGGCAGATGCAGGAATGCGCGCTCTTGCCTCAGAAAGAATTGGAACTATTTATTATAACAGCGGCCGTTTTGACGAAGCACTAATTGAATGGAAAAATATTCTTCCGTCTCTTCCAAAAGAAAAAGGAGACAGGATTAAGCTGAAAATAGCCGAAGCTCTGTATCAAAACGGTCAGTATGCGGAAGCACTTGAATATCTTGATACTATATCAACACAGTCATCCGCAGGTGATATTTCGTTTCAGTCTGAGATAGCTCTTTCTCTCGGAATTATTAATACGGAAATAGGCAAACCGTCCATAGCATTAAGAAACTTTGCACGGATTCCCGAAGATCTTTTATCGAAACAGCCTTTTAGCCGATCATATTATTATTCGGCGAAGGCTTATGCCGATTTATCACAGACAGAAGATGCGATTAAATCCCTTAATAAATATTTATCATTCGGTCAGTCAGCTGAGATGTATGATGATGCTGTTTATTTGAACGGTGTTCTTTCAATTAATCGTGATCCGCGTTCTGCTCTTGAATCTGTTTATTCTGTTTTTAACAAAACAAAAAATAATTCACTTCGCGTAAAGACAGCGGTTTTTCTTTCAAAATATTATATTGAAAGGGGCAGACATAAAGATGCGCTTCCTTTTCTTGAATTTATAGCAAAGAGTAAAGCTTCGGAGGAAAAAGAGGTCAGTTTTTATCTTGGTGAGGCATATATCTTTTCAAAAAAATATGACAAAGCGGAAAATCTCTTTCTTGCAATGGCAGAAAAATATAAATATGATAATGATGCCGATAGAATTTTCTTTATGCTCTCTGTTGTCTATTTCTGGAAAAAAGACAAATCGGGTTTTGAATTATATAATTCGAAAATTACTGAGTTCAATCAGTTTTCACCTTACAAAAAGGAAATTCTTTTTTATAAGGGCATTGAGCGTTTTGAAGAAAGCGATTATTCTAAATCTGAAAATTTTCTCCGCGAATATGTTTCGGCCGCTAATCCCAAATATCTTTCTGAAGCCAGAAATTATCTTTTCAGGATTTATCTTTTCATGAATGATCCGGTTAAATCCGGCGACATTATTGATAAAATAATATCTGAAAAATCCATTCCTGCCGGTTTTGAAAGACTTTTAACTCAGTATATAGTCCGCTTTCCTTCCGTCAGCAGAAGAAGTGCGTCGTACAGCGATTATGTCTTAAAAAATTATAAGGGAAGTGAAAGTTTCGCTCAAATAGTAAAATCGAGAGCGGATGATTTTTTTAAATCTTCAAATTTCAGACGTGCGGAAAGCGAATATACGCTTTTTCTTGATGAGATGGGAAACGATTATGATATCGATGTTTATGTAGGAAAAGTTCTGTCTTTATATAATCAGAAGAAGTATCAGGAAACAATAGAATTTATATCTCTTCAGAAGCTTAAAAGATATGATGAGAAAAAGACTGCTGAAATTGTAAGAATACTCGCATTGTCTTATTATAATATCAAAAATTATGAAAGGGCTTATTCTTCCATGTCTGTAATATCAGACAAGCTTTCAACTATCACGGACTTTCAGCTGATATTTGACCTTGCGCTTATGAATAAAGATATTAATGCGGCAGTGAGACTTTCCAACAATTTTCTAGCAACACCGGCAAAACATGCTGAGGCGCTATACCGTATTGCACTTTTTTACCAAGGTTATAAAAATGATACTCTTGCAAAAGAGTTTTATCTCAGGCTGATTTCTGATTATCCGGATAATACTTTTTCTGATATTGCGAGAATTGAACTTTCCAAATATGATATGATAGGCGGTTTTTTTAATATCGCTGAAAGCAGACTGCTTCAGATTAATAATCCGAAACTTACAGAAGAGAAAGATCTTTATCTGGCTGAAACTCTGTTTCTAAAAGAATTACCTAATGATGCCGTTAAAATAACCAGATCGTATTCTTCAAAAAGAATTAAGAATGAAAACAAGGAAATTGCCGTTTCTGTTTTTCAGCGTTCGGCAGAATTTTCTTATCTCTCAGGAAATTTGAATGATCTCGATACTTTTTCGCGTGCATTAATTAGCCTGAAACCGGAATCACGCAATGAAATGAATCTTTTTTTAGCAAAACTTAACTACGATAAGAATGATTTCAGAAACGCTTTTGCATATGTTTCGCGTATTGACTTGAAAGTTAACGCGGATGCCTCTGCATATTACATTAAAGGAATGATTCTTCTTCATTTCTATAAGAACATATCTGGAGCGATGGCAGTATTTACTGAAATGCAGTCGGTTTTTCCTGAGGATGATTATGAAAGATCCAAGGCGGAATTTGAACTTGCGCGAATTTATTATGAGCGCAATGAAAATCAGAAAGCTCTGGAATTACTTACCAGACTGAAAAAATCTGCAAACAAGGAAATTTCAATTTCATCATCCAAACTTTTGGAGTATTATGATTCAGGCAAATAATACTATTTCTGATATTTTTCATGACGAATATTCACAAAAAAGAAAATGTTATGTAAAATGGAAGGAAACTGCGGTTGAATCCTCCGATGCAGCACTTATTGTTGATCTTGCCACCTGTGTTTCTGTCATGCTTGCCGGAATAGATTCAAACGGACAGGTCTGGATGGGGCTTAACCATCTTTTCAAATGCCGCGAAAATGATTCTGATGTGTCGCTTGAACATATATCCGAAATCAGAGATATTCTTGTTAATGATAAAAAGTGTACAAAGACCGCATGTCTTGGTGTTTTCGGCGCAGGATATAAAGAAAACAGTCTCAGCTCAAAAATTGCAAGGAGCAATATAATTACAAGTCTTGAAAGTCTGAGTCTTTTTGATTATTCGGTAGAACTTTTTCTTACTGGTTATCAGCAGAATATTTCGGCTTTTTACAGCTCTCAAAAAGAATCTTTTTTTATTAAGAATACGAATATTGAAACGAAGGAATCCAATTACTATATGATTTCTGCAGAAGACATTTTTAAAGATGCTTGCTAATTTCCACACTCACACTCTTTTTTGCGACGGACATGATACTGTTTTCGATATGGCTGAGTTTGCCTTTTCTTCAGGTTTCACACATCTTGGATTTTCTTCGCATGCGCCGCTTCCTTTTGATGCCCGCTGGACGATGAAAGAAGAACGGATATCTTCATATATCAAAGAAATTGATGATGCGAAAAAAAAATTTAATAAAATGAAAATATTTACAGCTCTTGAGATAGATTATATTCCGTCAACGTGGGAATATTCAAAAAAAATAATCTCAGATAACAAATATGATTATTTGATAGGAGCGGTGCATCTTCTCGGTGAACCAGGCGGAAAAGATTATATAACAATTACCGGAAACAGTTCACGGTTTGCAGATTCTCTAGCTAATTCCGGCAAAGATATCAAAAGTGCTGTTCGTGAATATTATGAGCGGATGATTTATTTGATCAAATATACTGAAGTTGATGTAATGGCCCATTTTGATCTGATAAAAAAAGTAAATGTCGATTTTCAGATATTTGATGAAAATGCTTCCTGGTATAATGATTTCTTAAATGATGCCCTTGACGCTCTTGCGGCTAATCCTAAAATCGTTGAAGTGAATACCGGTGCACTTAGCAGAAAGAAATCAAAGGATCTTTTCCCTTCAGATTACATTCTGAAATTTCTTTTGAAAAATAACATACCTGTAGTAATAAATTCCGATTGTCACAGAAAAAAAGATATTGCCGCATATTATGATTTTGCCGCCGATAAACTGAAGTCTTTGGGATTCTATTATACCATGATATATGATGATGGATGGATTAAAACTCCTCTTTGAATTTTATTGCGAAATACACTTAACACATCCTTTGACATGAAGTCTGTTCTTGCCGTTATCCTTCTTCCACATATCACCGATAAGATATTCATTGCACTTAAGGCTTTTTTTGCATACCGGACATTTACGTTTGCTGTGATCCGCATTAAGACAGAAAGGACATCCGAAAATGTGAACGGTTGTTTTATCGTCAACCGTGAACTTTTCGCTTTTTAACCGTTCTCCGCGTTTCAGTCTTGAACAGCAAATTATGCACGGCAGTTTCGAATATTCGTCTTTTGTTTCATTCTGTTTTATTTTTGGTTCATTCGTTTTGGTTCCTGAAAAAAGCACATAAACGACTGCGGTTACCAGAATGAGTGATGCAACAATAATTATTTCTGTCATAAGCTTATATTCGACATTCTGATGATGTATTATTAAACATTTAATCTTGACAATATTGTCTGCAATTTCTTTTACTATAAGTGTCAGTCGTAAGATTATTCAAAGAGTTAAGGCTGAATCATCAGTAATGATTAATTTGTTTGAGGTTATATGAAGAAACTCTGGGGCGGCCGTTTTGAAGATAAACCATCGGATATCACTGAAAGAATATCAGTGTCTGTTCATTATGACAAGAGATTATACAAACAGGATATTCGCGGATCAAAGGCTCATGCCGAGATGCTTAATAAATGCGGAATTATTTCTATCGAAGATTTCGAACAGATAAAAAAGGGTCTTTCCCAAATAGAAGACGAAATTGAGTCCGGTAAATTTGAATTTAAGCGTTCACTTGAAGACGTCCATATGAATATCGAATCACGTCTTACAGAACTAGTCGGTGACGCGGGCAAAAGACTTCATACAGCCAGATCAAGAAATGATCAGGTAGCAACGGATACCCGTCTTTATATTAAAGACGAAATAATCGAAATTAAAGCTCTTTTGACAGATCTTATTTCTATACTTGTTGAAACTGCTGAAAAGAATACTGAAGTTGTCATGCCGGGATATACGCACCTTCAGGTTGCCCAGCCTGTAAGATTTTCTCACCATATGCTGGCTCATGCATGGGCATTATCGCGCGATCTCAAAAGACTGCTTTTTGCACTCGATATTGCAGATTCATCACCGCTCGGCGCGGGCGCTCTTGCCGGAGTAAATTACTCAACAGACAGAACAATAACTCAGAAACTGCTTGATTTTAAATCTGTCAATATGAACTCGATGGATTGCGTTGCAGACAGGGATTACATGCTTGATGTACTGTATTTCTGTTCAGTGTGCGCAATGCATTTGTCCCGTTTTTCAGAAGAAATAATTCTCTGGTCAAGTTCCGAATTCAGATTCATCCGTCTTTCTGACAAAGTAACAACCGGTTCATCCATTATGCCTCAGAAAAAAAATCCGGATCTTGCGGAACTGATACGCGGAAAAACCGGAAGAGTTTACGGGAATATGATTTCTTTATTTACTGTATTGAAAGGTCTTCCTCTTGCATATAACCGTGATTTGCAGGAAGATAAGGAATCTCTGTTTGATTCGATTGATACAATTAAACTTTCAATTGAAGCGATGATCGAAATGCTAAAGGAAATGACGGTAAATAAAGAACGCATGAGACAAGCTGTTTTTTCAAATTATTCCACGGCTACAGATCTTGCGGATTATCTTGCCCGGAAGGGGCTTCCTTTCCGCGAGGCTCATGAAGTTTCCGGCAGCATCGTTAAGTTCTGTGAAACCAGCGGAAAAGATTTTTTCAGCCTCACTCTTGAAGAAATAAAAAAATTCTCCGATTGTTTTGAATCAGATATCGTTGAAATACTAAACCCGGAAAATTCAACCGAAAGAAAGCTTTCACTTGGTTCAACATCGCTTTCTGAAGTGAGAAAACAGATTATTGAGCTTAAAAATATTATTGAAAAAAATAGATAGAAACTAAGCATTGCCTGAGAGGCGAGAATGGATTTCCTGATATTTGAGAATATTTCCAAGAGCTACGGCTCAAACAAGGTAATTGATAATCTGTCAATTGCCGTTAAAAAAGGAGAAATCTTTTCGCTTCTCGGCCCGAGCGGCTGCGGCAAAACAACATTGCTTAGAATCGCTGCCGGCTTTGAAGAACCTGATGCCGGCAGAGTAATCCTTGACGGTCAGGATATTACCAATCTGCCTCCGAATAAAAGAAAATTAAACACTGTATTTCAGAATTACGCACTTTTTCCGCATCTTTCGGTAAAAGATAATATCGCATTTGGACTGAAAGTTTCCGGATTCGGAAAAGGAAAAATAAACGATGAAGTTGAACGTTACCTGGATCTCATTCAGATGACGGATCATGCTTCCAAAAAACCCGCAAAACTTTCGGGCGGGCAGAAACAAAGAGTCGCCATTGCACGTGCGCTGATCAATAAACCTGATGTACTTCTTCTTGATGAACCTCTTGCTGCACTTGATTTAAAACTCCGCCAGAGAATGCTTGTTGATCTCGACTGGATGCATGATGAAGTAGGCATAACGTTTTTATATGTTACTCACGATCAGAGTGAGGCGATGAGTATCAGTGATACAATCGCCGTGATGAATAAAGGCCGGATTGAGCAGAAGGGCACATCTGTCGAAGTTTATGAAGCTCCGAGAACGAGTTTTGTTGCGGCATTCATAGGTGATACCAATTTCTTTGACGGGGAAGTTAAAAGCATAGACGGAGATTATTGTCTTCTCTCTGTTGAATCATTTCCGGACATACGCGTTTATAATGATAAGGCTGTAAAACCCGGCGGAAAGGTATACCTCAGCATAAGACCAGAAAAAATCGGAATATCCCACAATAAACCTTCAGAAGAAAAAATTAATCTTCTTAAAGGTAAAGTCGAAGAAATAATTTATCTCGGATCACATACTAAATACTGGATCAGCGTTAACGGTTTTAGAATTTCAGTTATCGCAGTTCACAGCACATTTATGCTTGATATAAAAGAAATATCTTTCAATGATGAGGTTTACATTTACTGGAGCCTTGACAGCTGTTATATGCTCGAACAATATAAAGAAGAGGACGAAGCCTTGCTTACGCTTCCTGATGATGAAATTCTAGATCAGGAAACCGTATGAAGCCTTCACCATATTCAAAAAAACGAAATGAATTGTTGAGTTCGTTTCCATCGTTCATCTGGCTTGTAATTTTATTCGTTATTCCAATAGGTGTAATCTTCGCAATTGCTTTCAAAGCAGCGGATCCTTACGGCGGAATAGGGGAAGAATGGACTCTTTCAACTATTAAAGAGCTTTTCAATCCTATATACCCTGTTATTTTCTGGAGAACAATATACCTTTCTCTTATTTCAACATTTATTGCTATACTGCTGGCTCTTCCTGTTGGTTATTATATAGCCCGGACAGGAAAAAGAATGCGCGAAATATTTCTTGTTCTTGTAATTGTTCCTTTCTGGACAAATTTTCTAATTAGAATTATCGCATGGAAAGTACTCCTTCATCCCGACGGTTTTATAAAAAAAATTCTGGTTACATTGTCGCTTGCGGATCCGAATTCGATTCTATTGTACCGGCCTGAAACTGTTTTAATTGTTCTTGTTTATTCGCATCTGCCTTTTGCGATACTTCCTATTTATGCCGCGGCTGAAAAATTCGATTTTTCACTTATTGAAGCAGCGAGAGATCTCGGAGCAAGCCGCTTTCAGGCTTTTCGAAAAGTATTTTTGCCCGGAATCAGCTCGGGAATTGTAGCGGCATTTATTGTAGTTCTGATTCCGTCTCTTGGTTCATACGTTATACCTGAATTAGTCGGCGGAGCTTCGGTTGAAATGATCGGAAGTAAAATAGCCCAGAGAAGTTTTGTTGACCGGAATCTTCCTCATGCTTCAGCTCTTTCTGCGCTGTTGATGCTTGCGGTATTCATTCCGCTTCTCTTTGCGGCTCTCTGGCAGCGTAAAGCCGCTCTCACGGGTAAGTTTAAATGAAAAGAGGAAAATTCGCACTACTCATAACATTATTCGTCATGGTGTTTTTTTATCTGCCTGTAATAATTGTCGCTATCAATTCTTTTAACAGTGCGCGCTTCGGCGGAGAGTGGAAAAGCTTCACGTTTGTCTGGTACTCAAAACTATTTGCGGACAAGAACATCTGGTCTGCATTTATGAATTCTCTTTTAATCGCTTTTTCATCTGCAGTTTTATCAATGATTCTGGGATCAGTCGCCGCATTTGCGCTTGAAAAATACAAATCGCGTTTTCAGACCATTCACCGAATGCTTCTTTTTTCTCCGCTGGTTGTGCCGGATATTCTGATAGGTATGAGTCTTCTTATATTCTTTGTTGCCGTAAAAATACAGCTTGGGCTTATGACGGTATTTCTCGCTCATGTAACTTTCAGTATCAGCTATGTTGCAATGGTTGTTCTGGCGAGACTGCAGGATTTTGATTCATCTCTTTATGAAGCGGCTCTTGATTTAGGAGCAGGCAGATTCAATGCAATGCGGCTTGTCGTGATTCCGCTTGTTTTTCCGGGGATTCTTGCCGGAGGAATTATGGCATTCACTCTTTCAATTGACGATTTTGTTATAACATTTTTTGTTTCCGGCGCCGGTGCGGCAACTCTTCCAGGATATATTTACAGCATGATGAAGCACGGTTTCCCTGCGGTAATTAATTCTCTTTCTGTTCTTTTTGTAATCGCTACGTTTTTTCTGGTTTTAATGAGCCGCAAATTCCTGGTTAAACAGTAGAGTTTTAGCCTGAAATATGACGCAAAAAATCAGCGTATTGTTCTTTTCCCCTGACTTCAATAATTCTTTTTTCAATTTTTAGCGGTATATTCTGCAGCTCAAAATGCGGATTATCAATTAGTTTATCCGGATTATTTCTAATGACAAGATACATGTCAGGTGACAAAGCGAATAATCTGCTTTCTTCATCATTATTTTTAAAGTATTCTTTAAGCTGTCCGCAGACTTTCATTATATTATGAAAACCGGTATGAGAAAATGTGTTTTTTAGATTTGAAATTCTGAATATTTCACAAAATCTTGTGCGATTGCTGGCAAATGAAGAAAATTCTTTAAGAATAGAAGAAAAGGTTCCAGATAAATCGGATTTACTTTTCTGTTGGAAGGTATAAATATTAAGAATGATTTCTGCAAATTTACTGAAAACCTTTTCGTCAAAATAATCTGAGGATGAAAGAGAACAGACTGAATATGAATTATATTTTTTGCTTATAAAAAGAGGTGAACTTATTCCTTCTACTTTTATCTTTTCTTCGGCAATAATGTTATTACAGGCTGAGACCAAATCAGAAAGTG